>CAMFET010000113.1 GCA_945949475.1 uncultured Phascolarctobacterium sp. | reverse complement strand
GAAATAAGCAGCTTTTGGCAGTTACATCAATGTAAAAAATATGTTATAATAATACCAACTATAACATTACATAGGGGTAACTTATGGAGAAAAACATCTTAGAATATATCGGTAAAAGCTTGTACCAAACCCATATCCTGAAGGAAATGAAGCGCTATTTAGTGTTTCGCACCCGCTGTCGCTTGCATAGCAGCATGGTTAATGATTTATTAGATTTTTTTGCTGCTACGGAGCAGAGAGAAAAGTGGTTAGTGGGCAATCCTTCTTTTTTAGAGCAGGCCACACGCACCTTTTTTTACAAGGGCTCTACTTGGGAAGAACGCATGCAGCTGGTAAAGAACCATGTTCAGATTATGGAGCAGCATTTTAATGCGGAGCTTATGGATGAGCTATATGTTGAGCATAAAAAAGTGCAGCTGTGGGAGGATTCCTATTTGGATAAGCCCTTAACTATGAACCTGTGGTTTCACGCAGGCCAACGCAAGGAGGGCTGCCTATCCCTGGTGCTGAGCTATGAGGGTGAGGAGCTTTACCAAATCATGTTTTGGTTTGCCAAAAATCCTGCAGATGGTAAGGACGTAATCTATATTGGTGCCTTACAGGGGCCGCAAAATGGTAATGAGCTTATAAAAGGCTTAACAAAAGCGTTTTTTGGCTATCGCACGAAAAATTTAATTTTCTATGGCTTGCGCAGCTTGGCCAAGGCGATGAAGATCACGAATATTTATGCAGTAGCCAATGAGGGTTATTATGCTATGAGTCATATGCGTATGGACCGTAAGCTTAAAACCGATTTTGGTGCCTTTTGGCAGGAATGTGAGGGCAAGCAATGTTCTGACCGGCGTTTCTATATCATGCCGGTGGAGGAATATCGCAAGTCCATGGAGGAGCTGAAGCCCTCTAAACGAGCGCAGCATCGTCGTCGCTTTGCTAAAATGGATGAGCTGGAGGCTGCTGTGGCAGAAAGCCTGTCTCAATTTCAAAAATAATTTTCATAGCTTGCCTGTTTAACTAGCGGGTAAGCTATTTTTTTTGCTTAGAATATGATATAATGACTAATATATAGTTTATTCTGACTGGAGGTATAAAAATTGAAAAAACAGCTTGCAACACTTTTGCTAACCTTTGTTTTTTGCTTTACCATGGTAGTGCCTGGCTTTGCTGCAGAGGTTAATATTCCTGTGGCCGATAAGATTGGGGCTATGGAAAAAATGCTGTATGGTACAGAGCAAAGCGGCTCCTTAATCCAGCGTATGGATAGTCTGGAGGACGATGTTTATGGCGCTGTGACAACTGATTCTATTTTAAATCGTGTGGATAATATGTATGATTATTTAGAGGGAACTCCGGAGTCTGGTGATGCTTCCTTTGCTACCAAGCTGAATGTGGTTGAATGGCGTATTAACGAGAGCATGTCCGGTGGACCTGCAAAGAATCGTATTGAAGCGCAAGAAAAGCTGCTCAATGGTCAGATTCAAAATGGTTCCTTGTCCGCTCGTTTGGAAGAGCTTTTGAAGCTTGCCTCTTATACTGATGGTAAAGTGCCTGTGCAACAAGTTACTTTGCCCAAGGATTCTGTATTTAAAATTAGCTTTACTAGCGAAATGAGCACTAAGATGAGCCGTCAAGGCGATAAAGTAAACTTTAAGGCTGCCGATAATCTGTATGTGAATGATGTATTGGTATTGCCCAAGGGAGCAACCGGTGTTGGTGTGATTAAAAAAGTTGTTCAGCCCGGTATTTTTGGTAAAGACGGCCGTATCGACATTACCTTTACTCATATTTATGGCGTGGACGGCACCAAGATTCCGCTAACTGTGGGCGAGCTGGCTAAGCAAAAGGCAGAAAGCATCGCGGGTGCTGCCGGTGCAGCTATTGGTGGCATGATTATCCTTGGCCCCGTTGGCGTTGTTGGCGGTGCCTTTGTAAAGGGCAATAGTGTTACTATCCCCGTTGGCTGCGAAACCTACGTGCAGACTAGTGAGGATGTAGCTATGCAAGGTGTTGTATACCAAGAATAAAACGGTGTATAAGGCATCATCTACTTCGTCAAGGCTCCTAGGAGTATTAACGATACGCCGTCGTCGCCTTTCCTCGTAGCTAATGCCTTCTCCACCGTTTTATACGGCGTATAAGGCATCGACTTCGTCAAATAAAAATCATTAAATCATAAAAAGCTCACTCGAAAAGGGGTGAGCTTTTGCTTTTTTTATGATATAATGTTAAGTGGATTATTATGTAATTTTGGCGTTTAGCTTGTTAACGATTCTTATAAAAAGGAGTATTCCTATGAAAAAGACTTTTTTAGCGGCAGCTCTTGCTTGTGGGCTATGCCTGCCGACCTATGCGGCTCAGTTTACCAATGATGATAGCCAACGCTATGATGCCCCTGTTTTTGCTGATGAAGAACAGGAGAATATTAAGCCTAATGAGGCTGTGGAGCCGAAGAAATCAACTAAGATGAAAGAAGAGGCTAGTCAGCCCCTGCCTATTAATTTAAAGGCTGACCATGCCGAATATGATAGCACTAGCGGTGATTTTCATGTTAGCGGCAATGTGGTCATTACCCAGGGCAAGGAGACCTTGTTAACTACTTATGCAGTTGGCAATATGAAAACAGGTGATGTGTGGCTGGAGCAAGGCGGTACTCTGGTCGAGCCCAATAGTAAAATGCACGGGAAATGGGTGCATTATAATTTTAATACAAAAACTGGTGAAATTAAGCAAATCAATGGTACCAGCTTGAAGGATATTTATGATGCTCCTCATGCCACTATTTATCCTGATAAAATCGTGGTTGACGAAGGTGGCCGTTCGGCTAAATGTCCTGCAGTTAAGCATCCTCCCTGCCTTTCCATTACAGCTAGCACCTTTGAAATTTATCCCAAGGAAAAAATGGTTGCGCATGATGTAAAGGTGTTTGTACGTGGCAAGCATGTTTATTCTCGTGATTTGTGGGTTAACTATTTTGATGATAGCAAGACTAAAATAATGCCTCGTTTTGGCTATGATGGTAGCGATAATGGCTTTTATGCTAAGCTGGAAGTTAGCCAACCTGTTAGTGAAAAAACTTTTGTATCCGTCGATTTGCCTCAATATTCCAAGGCCGGCTTTAAACCTCTATATCAATTAAAGCATAATGAGCGTAATTTTAATATTTCGTACATGCATGGCTGGGATGAGGATGATGATGTTTGGTACAGAAAGCAAAATAACTGGCGCTTTGATTACAAAAATCACCATATTGTAGATGGATTGCCCTTAAGCTATTCTGCTTACTATGAGTATGGCCTTTGGAACAGCTGGAATCCCGAAACTAAAAGAAGTGGTTCTAAGAGGTGGCGTAGAGAATATGCTGTATACTTAAATCATGATCCAATCTACTTGTTTAACTCTAATAATACAGTTTTAAATCTTACGGTTGGTAAGAAGTGGATAGGTGAAAGTAATACGGATGAGCTGCGTTCTACTAACATGTATTATGCAACGCTTGGACAAAAATTGGGGCCACAATGGCGTACTTGGGTTGGCTATTATAGAGAGGATGTTTTTAGTAATCTATATGATATAGGGCAGCCTGATATGTCTAAAGAGCTTCGTAATGGCTTGGAATGGAGACCGGATAGTCGCAATACTATTTCTGTAGTCAATAGATTTGATCTTGGTAAGCATGAAGCTTATGAAACTGACTATCGCTGGTTGCATAAGTTCTGCTGCTGGGCTTTGGAGTTTACTTTTGAAGATGGACACGTTGCTCAGGAGGATAACTCCTTTAAAGTAATGTATTATTTCTATAATTTATAAGCAAGAGGGTTATTATGGATAAAATAATTAAACAACGCTTTTTGGACCATCTGGAGGTTGCTAATGCAGTAATGCAGAGCAATATCATGGGCCAAATTCAAACTGTTGCTGAAGAAATAAAAAAGGCTTTGGCTGCAGGCCACAAGGTATTGTTCTGTGGCAACGGTGGCAGTGCTGCGGACAGCCAGCATCTGGCAGCTGAATTTGTGGGTCGCTTCCAAAAGGAGCGCCGTGGTTTGCCTGCTATCGCGCTGACTGTGGATACTTCCATTTTGACTGCCGTTGGCAATGACTATGGCTATGACAAGGTTTTCGTGCGCCAAGTTGAGGCGTTGGCGCAGGCTGGAGATGTGCTGGTGGGCATTTCTACTAGCGGCAATAGCGCCAACGTGGTGGAGGCCATCGAGCTGGCCAAGGCTAAGGGCGTGTACTGCGTGGGCATGACTGCTGCTGGCGGTGGCAAAATGGCTACGCTGTGCGATGAATGCATTGCCGTTCCGGCCAAGATCACTGCCCGGGCTCAGGAAA
>CAMFET010000112.1 GCA_945949475.1 uncultured Phascolarctobacterium sp. | reverse complement strand
GCTACAAGGTAACCATTCAAAAATTTGACCCATATATTAATATAGACCCGGGCACGATGAGCCCTTATCAGCATGGTGAAGTTTTTGTCACCGACGATGGTGCTGAAACTGACTTGGATTTGGGCCATTATGAGCGCTTTATCGATATTAATCTATCCAAAAATTCCAATACTACTACGGGTAAAATTTATCAAAGCGTAATCAATAAGGAGCGCCGTGGCGATTATTTAGGTGGTACTGTTCAGGTTATTCCCCATATTACTAACGCTATTAAGGAAAGAGTCTTCATCGTAGGTCAGCAGGATAATGCCGATATTGTTATCACTGAAATCGGTGGTACCGTTGGCGATATTGAGAGCCTGCCGTTTTTGGAAGCTATTCGTCAAGTCAAAAAAGAAGTGGGCAGGAATGATGTCTTATACATTCATGTAACGCTGGTGCCTTATATTGCTGCTGCCGGTGAGCTCAAAACTAAGCCTACTCAGCACAGCGTTAAGGAGCTGCGCAGCATTGGTATTTCTCCTGATATTATTGTGTGCCGCAGCGAAAAGCCTATTTCTAAGGATATGCGCGAAAAAATGGCCATGTTCTGCGATGTGGACCCCGATGCTGTCATCCAAAATCTGACTGCGAAGAGCATTTATGAGGTGCCCATGCTGATGGAGGAGCAGGGCTTGGATAGCATTGTGCTGCGTAAGCTGGAGCTTGAGGATAAGCCCAAGGATATGAGTGGTTGGCATGATATGGTGGCCCGCATTTTGAAAAAATACGAGCGCAAGGTTACTATTGCCGTTGTTGGCAAATATGTTGCTTTGCAGGATGCTTATATTAGTATTACCGAATCACTGCGCCACGCAGCTGTGGCTAATGAAGCTGAGCTGGAAATTAAATGGGTGAATGCCGAGGAAATTGAGGATGCCAGCGTTGATATGACCAAGGTTATGGCAGGCGTGGATGGCATTTTGGTGCCGGGCGGTTTTGGTAACCGAGGTATTGAGGGCAAGATTAAGGCTATTCAATATGCTCGCGAGCACAAAATTCCCTTCTTTGGCATTTGCTTAGGCATGCAGTGCGCTGTAATTGAGTTTGCTCGTCATGTGTGCGGCATGACCGATGCCAATAGCTCCGAGTTTGCTCCCGAAACCACGCATCCTGTTATTGATTTGATGCCGGAGCAGCTGGATGTGGAGGATATGGGCGGTACCATGCGCTTGGGCCTGTATCCCTGCAGAGTTTATCCCAATAGCTTGACTATGAAGGCTTATCAGCAAGAGCTGATTTATGAGCGTCATCGTCATCGTTATGAATTTAATAATGCCTTCCGCGAAGAAATTGTGTCCAAGGGCTTACAGCTGGGCGGTACACTTCCCAATGGCCGCTTGGTAGAGATTGTAGAGCTGCCTGAGAGCGTGCATCCGTGGTTTTTAGGTGCTCAATTCCACCCGGAATTTAAATCTCGTCCTACCCATGCTCATCCCTTGTTCCGTGATTTCATCGGGGCTGCTTTGAAGGAGCAGAAATAATTATTGTTTATTAGGCAGGCTGCTCCGCAGTCTGCCTTTTTGGTGCATCAAGTAAAAGGAGGTTTTTATGCTTAAGAAAATTTTCATCAGTGCAGTGCTGCTTTTGGCAGTGCTGAGCTTTGTTGTTTCGCTTTTGAAGGGCAACAACAATAGCCAAAAAACCGTTACCATACCTGACCGTGTGGCCGTAATCAATATTGAAGGCACTATTGTGTGCGGTGCTGATAGCAAGGAAAACCTGTTTCAGCAGGCCAATGGTATAACCAGCGGTACTATTATGAAGCAGATTCGCGAGGCTGCGGCTGATGATAGCGTAAAGGCCTTGGTGCTGCGCATTGATAGCGGTGGCGGCAGTGCTACTGCTGCGGAGGAGGTAGGCCGGGAGCTGCTGCGCTTTAAGGAACAGACCAAAAAGCCCATCGTAGCCACGATGGGCAATACCGGTGCTAGCGCTGCTTATTGGATTGCCGCTTGTGCCAGCGATAAGATTTATGCCAACGCCACTACTCTAACTGGCAGCATTGGTGTATATATGCCTTATATGAATACTGAAGAGCTATTCAAAAAGATTGGCATTACCAGCGATAAGATTAAAAGCGGTCCCTATAAGGATATATTGACTAATGATCGTCCCATGACACCGGAGGAAAAGGAAATCCTGCAAAATATCGTGGATGAGATTTATGACCAATTTGTTTACACTGTTTCCGCAGGTCGTCGCATGGAAACCAGCAAGGTGCGTGCTATCGCTGATGGTCGCATTTACACCGGTCGTCAGGCTAAAAATATTGGTCTAGTAGATGAGCTGGGTGATTATTACGATGCTTTAGCAGCAGCTGGTACCTTGGCTAAGATTCAATTAGGTAAGGATGGCCTGCCCCCTGTCAAGGAAAGAGAAAAGCAGCAGCCTTGGGAATATTTTTTAAGTGCAGAGATTGCTAATCTGATCAAGAGTCAGGTTATGCAGCAGTTACCCAGCGGCTTATTGGGCACTGCTCCTGCTGTGCAAAACATGACGAGGTGAGCGAGGATGCGGCGCAAAACCTTTGATGTGCTCTTTGAACCGGGCGCGGGTATGGCAGCCTTGGTCAAACAGCCCTGCCTGTGGCGTAGTGCCTTTTATTTCACCCTCAGCGTGGGCTTTTTTACCGGTGTTGTTACTAACAGCTGGCTCATAGAGCAATCTCTACAGATTCGCTTTGCTATTATCATCTGCACAGTTTTGATTACGGCCACAGCGTTAAGCCTGTATGGCTTTTTAATCCATGGCATTATGGAAACCTTTGGCGCGCTGGCAGGCGACCCGCTAGGGCTGATTTGCCTTTTGGGTTATACTACGCTGCCCTTTTTACTGTTGACGCCGGGGGCGCTATTAGCTGCTAAGATGGGCTTGGGCGGCTTACCCTTATTGGGCTGTATTTTTCTCGCAGGCTGCTTGTGGATGCTATATCTTTTGGTGCGCACTTTAGAAGCTGTTTATTTGGTGGATGGCTTCAGAGCTGCTATAACGCTGCTATTTAGCCTGCTTTTGCTCTATATCGTTTTTGTGCTACCGTGGCAAATTGGCTTTAAGCTGGTGAGTCTCAATTTTTTTGATAGCGGAAGCCTATAAAACTATTAGAGTATACTAATTTATAGTTGCTAAAATAGCTCGAAAGTGTCATAATAAAGATAACGTGATACTGTTTTCATTGCATTGAATATATTAAGGAGTGATGTAAGTAATGAACAGAGAGCTTTCTATGGAATTTGTACGTGTTACTGAGGCAGCAGCAATTGCCTGCGGTCGCTTAGTAGGCAGGGGCGATAAAAATGGTGCTGACGGCTTGGCTGTTGACGCTATGCGTGCTGCTTTTGATACTGTAAATATTAACGGTACTGTTGTTATCGGCGAAGGCGAGATGGATGAAGCACCGATGCTGTATATTGGCGAAGAGGTTGGTGCTGGTGGCCCTGCAGTGGATATTGCTGTTGACCCCGTTGAAGGTACTAATCTAGTAGCTAAAGGACAACCGGGTGCTATTGCTGTAATTGCTATTGCTCCCCGCGGCTGCCTGCTGCATGCTCCCGATATGTATATGGATAAAATTGCTGTAGGTCCTCGCGCTAAGGGCTGCATTGATATTGATGCTCCCATGGGTGTAAACCTGGAGCGTATTGCTAAAGCTATGGGCCGCAAGGTTGCAGATTTGAATGTTGTGCTCTTGGATCGTGAACGCCATTATCCTTTGATGCAACAAATTCGCGAGGCAGGTGCTCGTATTTCCCTGATTACCGACGGCGATGTTAACCCCATCGTAGAGTGCTGCATCGAAGGCAGCGGCGTGCATATGTACGTTGGTAAGGGTGGCGCTCCCGAGGGCGTTTTGGGCGCTGTTGCTGTTAAATGCTTGGGCGGCGATATGCAAGCTCGTCTGTGCCCCGAGGATGATGCTCAGGTACAACGTTGTCTGAAGATGGGCATTACCGATGTGAATAAGGTGCTGACCTTGGATGATTTGGTTAAGGGTGATGACTGCATGTTTACTGCAACTGCTATTACTAATTGCAACATGCTGCATGGCTTGAATTACTTCAATGAAGGCGTGCGCACCCACACTATTTCCGCTCGCTATAAGACTGGTACTGTGCGCTTTGTGGATGCTATTCATAGTTTGGATAAGAAGGTATTAGCTGTAAAGCTGTAAAAATTCTATAGAGACGAGCGATAAGGCACCATCTACTTTGTCAGGGCTCCTAGGAGTATTTCCTATACGCCGTCGTCGCCCTTTCGCGTATCTGGTGCCTTCTCCCTCGTCTAGGTTAAATGTGACTTATTTTTTAGGGTATGAAATTTTTTTCATGCCCTATTTGGTGTTTCTATTATCAGATTATGGAAAATTTATTACTGCAACAGGTGGTGCGGATTGCTGAAGTGCAACGTGC
>CAMFET010000111.1 GCA_945949475.1 uncultured Phascolarctobacterium sp. | reverse complement strand
TTTGACAGAATGCTGGAATTTGATAGAGCCAGTGCCAGCATTTATTTTGAGCAGCTTTATCATAATGTTAATTTTGTGAGCGAGCTTAGTGGCTGGCCGAGCAAGGACCGCTCAGCCTCCAGCTTCCCCGGTGACCACGGTATGATGCTGTTAATTTTTGTAGCTTTTATGTGGAAGTATATGGGGAAGGCTGCTTTTTACAAGGCTTTGGCTGTTTTTGTTATTTTCTCTTTCCCGCGCATTATGGGTGGAGCGCATTGGTTCACCGATGTTTTTGTAGGCTCACTTTCCTTTGCTTTAATTATCTTGAGCTGGATACTGCTCTCCCCTGCTGCTGATATTGTTATTGATTGGTTAGAAAAAAAGGTGCCACTGCGTTATTTTCTTATAAAGCGGTAACACTTTTGTCCCGCGAGGGACAAATTTTGCTAAAAACTAGAAAAAATGTACTCAGAACTGCCTTTGGGCAGTTCTTTTTTTGACGAATTTGTGATAAAATTGAATTGTAATTTTCAAGAAAATTCGGCAAGGAAGTGACAGAATGGAATTTGTAAAATCCGCTGATGTAGTCGTTATTGGTGGCGGCATTGTGGGTACTGCTATTTTGCGTGAGCTTTCCAAGTATGACCTGAAATGCGTACTGGTGGAAAAAGAGCCGGACGTGGCTTTGGGCACTACTAAAGCTAACAGTGCTATTCTTCATGCAGGCTTTGATGCTCCTACCGGCAGCCTGAAGGCTATTACCAACGTTCGTGGTAACAAGCTGTACCATGAGCTGGAGCATGAACTGGACCTGGATATTAAATGGACCGGTTCCTTGGTTGCTGCAACAACTGATGAGGAAATGCAGACTTTGCAAGAGCTGATGGCTCGTGGTCGCAAAAATGGCGTAGAAGGCCTGCAAATTTTGAGCCACGACGAGGTTGTTGAGCAAGAGCCTAACCTGACCAATGTTAAGGGTGCTCTGTGGGCTCCTAGTGCTGGTGTATGCTGGCCCTTTGGTGCTGCAATTGCCTTTGCAGAATGCGCTGTGCAAAACGGTGCTGAGGTTATCCGTGACTGCAAGGTTTTGGGCTTCGTGAAGGAAGATGGCAAAATTACCGGCGTAGAAACCTCTAAGGGCGTTATTGCCGCTAAATATGTTGTAAACGCTGCTGGCATTTATGCTGATGAAATCGCAAAATTGGCTGGCGACGATACCTTTACCATTACCCCGCGTAAAGGCGAATACATTCTCTTTGATAAAACTGCCTGCAATAGCTTGGTTTATGGCGTGGTATTCCCCTGCCCCACCAAGAAATCCAAGGGTATTTTGGTGTGCACCACCACCCATGGCAACACCTTCATTGGCCCCAATGCTAATGAACAGGAGTCCAAGGAAGATTTGGCAGTTACCACTAATGGCATGAACGAAATCATGGCATCTGCTCGTAAGCTGATTCCGAATCTGCCCATGGGCGCTGCTATTACCGAATTTGCCGGCCTACGTGCTGTTTCCAGCACTGGTGACTTCATTCTTGGTCCTAGCGACAAGGTAGAAAACCTGTACAATGCTGCTGGTATGCAATCCCCCGGCCTCACCGCTGCTCCTGCAGTTGGCGAGCTGATTGCTAAGGAAATCGCTCGTGTAAGCGGCGCAGCTGCTAAGACTGATTTCAAGGCTGCTCTGCCCAAGAAGAAATCCTTTGTACGTATGACCCCCTCTGAGCAAGCTGCTAAGATTGCCGAGGATAAGCTTTATGGCCGTGTAATCTGCCGCTGCGAAACTGTAACCGAGGGCGAAATTGTGGAAGCAATCAAATCCCCCGTTGGTGCTCGCACTGTGGATGGCGTAAAACGTCGTACTCGCGCAGGCATGGGTCGCTGCCAAGGCGGCTTCTGCGGTCCCCGTGTAACCCAAATTCTTGCGCGTGAGCTGGGCATTTCCATTCCCGAGGTGCTTAAGGAGCGTGCTGATTCCAATATGTTCTATGAAAAATATCCGGTAGACGGCGGGGAGGAATAAGTATGAGCCAGTTATATGATGTAATTATTGTCGGCGGCGGCCCTGCTGGTCTTTCTGCTGCTTATAGCGCATGGGAAAATGGCGCTAAAAAGATTATTGTTATCGAGCGTGACCGCGAATTAGGCGGTATTCTGCAACAATGCATTCACAATGGCTTCGGTCTGCATCACTTTAAGGAAGAGCTGACCGGCCCTGGCTATGCTCATAAATGCATTGAGCTGGTTAAGGATAAACCGGAAATCGAAACCTTGGTTGATACCATGGTTTTGGATGTACAAAGCAATAAAACTGTTATCGCTGTAAACCCTGAAAAGGGACTGATGAAATTAGAGGGTAAAACCGTTATCCTGACCATGGGCTGCCGTGAGCGTACCCGTGGTGCTATCCGCATCCCCGGCGAACGTCCTGCAGGTGTATTCACCGCAGGCGCTGCTCAACGTATGGTAAATATGGAAGGCTATCTGCCCGGTCACAAGATTGTTATTCTGGGCAGTGGCGATATCGGTCTGATCATGGCTCGTCGTATGAGCTTAGAAGGCTGCAAGGTTCAAGCTTGCTTGGAAATTTGCCCCTTCTCCAACGGTCTGACTCGTAACATCGTACAATGCTTGAATGACTATGATATTCCTCTGTACCTCTCCCACACCATCGTTGCTATTCATGGTGAAAAACGCGTTACCGGTATCACTGTAGCTAAGGTTGATGAGCGCATGACTCCGATTCCGGGTACTGAATTTGATATCGAATGCGACACCGTGCTCCTGTCCGTTGGTCTGATTCCGGAAAACGAGCTGAGCCGTGGCTTGGATTTGGCTATGAACCCGCTGACCAATGGCCCCGTTGTTGACCAACATCGTGAAACCAGCTTGGATGGCTTCTTTGCCGCTGGTAACGTAGTACATGTACATGACCTGGTTGACTTCGTTTCTGAGGAAGCTGAAATCGCTGGTAAATATGCTGCTTTGAAGGCTCAAGGCAAGCTGTCCACCGATAATCGCACTATTAAGGTTAGCGCTATTGATGGTGTGCGCACCTGCGTACCGCAACAGGTTACTCTGCCTGCAGAAATTCCTGCTGACGAAAAGATTAAGCTGTTTATGCGTGTAGCTGCTCCCCACCGCAAGGTTAAGCTGGTGGTTAAGAGCGGTGAAAATGTGCTGTTGAATAGACCTCTGCCCGTTGCTAAACCGAGTGAAATGATTGCTGTAGAAATTCCGGCTGCTAAATTCAATTTGATTGGCGACGAAATTTCTGTTGGTCTGGTACTGTAAGGAGGGTATAAAATGGCTGTTGAAACTCGTGTTATGAACTGCATTATGTGCCCCATGGGCTGCGAATTGACCGTTACCATCGAGGATGGCAATGTTACCAACGTTACCGGTAATACCTGCCCCCGTGGCCCCATCTATGCTAAAAACGAAGTAACTGCACCGAAGCGTATGCTGACCACTACTGTGGCTATTGAAGGTGGTGCTCTGCCCCTGCTGCCCGTAGTTTCTGCTGCTGTGCTGCCGAAGGAGCGCATTATGGATTGCGCTTGCTATTTGCGTGGCATTAAGGTGCAAGCTCCCGTAAAGACCGGTGATGTTATTGTAGAAAACATCCTGGGCTTGGGTGTAAATATTATCGCTAGCCGCGATATGGAGCTGCATGAGCAATAAAAGCTAAAATTATCAAGACCTCTCTGCTTTAGGGCGGAGAGGTCTTTTGCTTTAGGTATTATTGGCAATTACAGCACCGATAACTGCGCCGGCAATGAGGCCGCCGATGAGCTTATCGTTGCCACTGCTATGGTGATGGTGCTTGTCTCGTCTTGGTGGCGGAGCAGGCTTGCGGTGGCCGTAATGATGTCCCCTATCGTGGCTTGCATAGCGAGGCCCTGGAGCATGGCGCACATTATGACTTGGGCCTCTATGCTTATTGACACTATGGGAAGGGCCTCTGTTATGGCTGGGAGGCGGATTATGATGGTTGCTGCGTAATTCAAGCTTTTGCGGCGAGCCAAAGTCAGGAGCAGCTGCCGAGGCTGTGCTCATTAAGGGTGTGGAGAGGAATAAGACTGCTAAGGCGATGGTAAATACTTTCTTTGAATTGTTCAACATCTAAATCCCTTCTTTCTTTACAAATTTTTAAGTGCTTTTTGCTTGGTTGAGTATATTATAAAAGAAAAATATGGCGGAATTATGTTTTTTTATAAAAAATTGACTGATTAGTCAGCAGCCTTATTAAGCGGGTTTGTTTGCCAACGCAGCCAAGCGTATCAAGAAAAAAGAGCAAAAAAGTGTAAAAAACTTACAAAAAAGGTGTTGACATTCCTGATGCGGAGTGGTATTATATACAAGTCGCTGAGATACAGAAACAAAAACAAAGACACAGAAACGAACAAAGCGATGAACATGAACCTTGAAAACTGAACATTGAACCTATTAAAAAGCGAATGTGCGGGTCGAGCGCTTTCTAA
>CAMFET010000110.1 GCA_945949475.1 uncultured Phascolarctobacterium sp. | reverse complement strand
CCCTCCAAGTATTCCAAGGAAGCGCCACCGCCAGTGGAGATGTGGGAAATACGCTTAGCCAATCCCAGCTTTTCGATGGCAGCAACACTGTCGCCACCGCCAACAATGCTAATAGCGCGACTCTTAGCCACGGCCTTAGCCACAGCCTCGGTGCCCTTGCAGAAGGCATCCATTTCGAAAACGCCCATGGGCCCGTTCCACACAATCATCTTAGCATCAGCCAAGGCGGCAGCGTAAGCCTTAGCAGTTTCTTCACCAATATCCAAGGCCATGCCTTCTTGATCCAATGCCTGCACGCCTTGGGTTGCATGCTTGGCATCAGCAGCAAAGGCCTCTGCCATCACTAAATCGGTGGGCAGCAAAAGCTTCACATTATTCTTTTTAGCCTTGGCAATCAGCTCTTTCGCTAAATCAATTTTATCCTCTTCCACCAGGGATTTGCCCATAGCGTAGCCCTGAGCAGCCAGGAAGGTGTTAGCCATACCACCGCCGATGAGCAGAGTATCAACCTTGTCCAGCAAATTGCTAATAACGCCGATTTTGTCGCTAACCTTAGCGCCACCGATAATAGCAGCAAAGGGATGCAGCGGCTCGGTTACAGCGCGGCCCACATATTCGATTTCCTTCTCCAACAGGAAGCCCGCAGCTGCAGGCAGGAAATGGGTTACGCCCTCCACAGAGGCATGGGCACGATGGGATACACCAAAGCCATCGTTTACATACAAATCGGCTAGAGAAGCGAGCTGCTCAGCAAATTCCATATCATTCTTTTCTTCTTCCTTATGGAAGCGCAGATTCTCTAAGAGCAGGATATGGCCGGGCTTTAGCTTTTTAGCAGCAGCCTTGGCATCTGCACCCACGCAATCAGGAGCGAAAAGAATCTTTTTGCCCAGCAGCTTGCCCAAATGCTTGGCCACGGGAGCCAAGCTATATTTGGGGTTCACTTGTCCTTTAGGACGACCAAGATGTGCCATCAAAATAACGGCAGCCTTGTTGTCCAATAAGTATTGAATAGTATCCAAGGACGCACGAATACGAGTGTCATCGGAAATCTTGCCTTTATCATCAAAGGGTACATTGAAATCTACACGTACCAGCACTTTTTTGCCAGCTACATCCAGATCCCGTACAGTTTTCTTATCCACGAATAACTATCTCCTTTATTACAGGCCTTTTTTAGCAATGTAGTTAGCCAAATCAACTACGCGGTTGGAATAACCCCATTCATTGTCATACCAGGAAACAACCTTAGCCATGCGCGGACCAACCATCATGGTGGAGAGGCCATCAACGATAGAGCTCAGCGGACAGCCATTGTAATCCTTGGAAACCAAGGGCAGCTCGTTGTAGCCCATGATGCCCTTCAATTCACCTTCAGCAGCTTCCTTCAAAGCAGCATTGATTTCTTCTGCAGTGGTATCAGTTTTCAGCAGCACAGTCAGGTCGGTGATGGAAACGTTAGGAGTAGGAACGCGCATTGCAAAGCCGTTCAATTTGCCCTTCAGTTCCGGCAGAACCAGAGCTACAGCCTTTGCTGCACCGGTGGTGGTGGGGATAATGGAGCAAGCAGCTGCACGAGCACGGCGCAGATCCTTATGGGGCAGGTCCAAAATCTTTTGGTCGTTAGTATAGGAGTGAACAGTAGTCATCAGACCGCTTTCAATGCCAAACTTGTTCAGCAATACCTTGGTGAAGGGAGCCAAGCAGTTGGTGGTGCAGGAAGCGTTGGAAATGATGTTGTGTTTTTCGGGATCATATTTATCTTGGTTTACACCCATAACGATGGTAATATCCTCACCCTTTGCAGGAGCGGAGATGATAACCTTTTTAGCGCCAGCTTCCAGATGAGCCTTAGCCTTAGCAGCTTCGGTAAAGCGGCCGGTGGATTCAACTACGATATCAGCGCCAACCTCGCCCCAAGGAATCTTAGCCGGATCAGGAGAAGCAAATACGGGAATCTTTTTGCCATCAACAATGATGTTATTGCCTTCACAGGAAATTTCATGGTCATAGGTACCATGCACAGAGTCATATTTCAGCAGATGAGCCAGAGCAGCGCAATCGCCCAAATCGTTAATACCAACAATCTCTACCTCAGGGTTAACGAAAGCTACACGGAAAACCTCGCGGCCAATGCGGCCAAAACCATTAATACCAATTTTTGTCATAACAATTTCCTCCTTAGTTTTTCAAGAGTTTTCTTATATACTGCACTGTTGTGCTGGTTAACTATTTTCCTTTGCCATCCGCAAAATCTCGGTGGCTGCTGCCTCATCCGTCACTAAAATATCCTGACGGGACGCACGAATTACAGATAAAATCGCCGCTGCCTTGGACTTGCCACCGGCAATACCAATAATAGTGCCAATATGCTGCAAATCCTGTAGCATCAAACCTGCATTGTTGGTCATATAAACCTGCTTACCATCCAAAGCGCAATATTGGCCAAAGGCTTCACCCACAGCACCTGCTTCTTCAAGCTTAGCAATCAGCTCCGGTGCTAAACGTCTGTGTCGTGCCATCACGCTAGCTCGGCCCACACCATGCACCAAAATATCTGCTTTCTTAATGATATCGACTACGGAGCGCACGCCAACATCCTCCTTAAGGATGCTGTTTAGAATATCCTCGCTTACACAATCAGGCACATAAAGCTGACGATAGGATGCACCCATCTTTTGAGCTAGCACCGTGGCGATAGTATTAGCCTGCAGCTCCACATTATCACCCAAGCCACCGCGAGCAGGAACGACCACCGTATTCGGTTGAGAGCCAGTCAAATTAGCCGCCATTGCCGCCATGGTAGTTCCACCGCTGACAGCTACAATGTGACGCTTATCATCACTCAACAGCTTGCTCAGGATATGCGCAGCGGTACGCCCAATCTCGCGCTTCACAACCTCCTCTTGGTCGGAATCGCCAGGCAAAATAACAACGCGACCTATTTTCAAGGTATCGCTAAGAGCCTTTTCCAAAAAGGAAATATCCTGCAGCTTGCGTACATAATCGGCCAGCTCCTTGAGGATATCCGCACCTTCATCAGTGACGCTCATGCCGCTGGAAGAAAAAGATAGTAGCCCACTTTTTTTGAGAAAATCTACCTGCGCTCTTAGAACGCGCTCACTAAGGCCTAGCTTTCCTGCTAGAGCACGTCTACCAATGGGCGACTCGTGGCTTACTTGTCGCAAAATCTGGTAGCGTTGCACTAAAAGGTCTGTCAGCTCCGGCACGATTTTCTTTTGCAAATTAATAATGCTATCCATAATTGTCCTCGGCACATTTTTGTCCCTCGTGGAACTTTTTGTGTCCCACGAACTAAATACAAATAAAAAATAGTCTGACTTCTGTTACATAGTATAGCATACTCTATTGTAGAAATAAAGCACACAGAAGCAATTTTACAAAAAATTTTTATACCTAATTAGTTCTGGCTAACCAAGTTAACAGTTTGATAAAAAAGTCCCTACATTACTGCAGGGACTTGCAATTTCTTTGCTCGCAATATGGGAATTTGTATTTTACTCTTTGTTTACGATTTCAGCGCCAAAGGGAAGCAAAGCTAATTTGGCCAGCTTAAAATGCTGCAGGCCAAAGGGTATGCCAATAACAGTACAACACAACACTAATCCAAAGGTTACATGAGCGACGGCCAGCTCAAAGCCACCAAAAATAAGCCAGAGGATATTTAAGATGAATTTACCAGCACCGCCACCATATTGAATTTCCTTACCAAAGGGGAATAAGCTCAAGGAGCCAAATTTGAAGCATTGCACGCCTACAGGAATACCGATAATGGTTACGCACCACAATAATCCGACTATATACCAACCCAGAGCGGCAAAAAGGCCACCAAATATAAACCAAATAATATTACCTAAAATGCTCATAGTGTCACATCCTTTCAAGACATTCATTCTATCGTTAAGATAATCTGTACCCATTATAACAAAGCAGAGGTTATATGAGTAGTAGATGTTTAAAAAGTTTTTGTGAAATCATATATAAGGAGTCATTGAAATTCGCAATTTACTTTGTGTCGTCCTATAGCAAGTAAAAGTAGTGCTTACTCCGCGAAGCGACGATATGGCAAAGCATTTTTTGCTAAGCTTTTTTGTGCGAGCAAAAAAGCGTGGCGGTCCAGCATGCAATGCTGGTGGGTTTCTTGGCACTTCTTTGCCCAGACAAAGAAGTGCATTTGATATTAAAGAACATTGACAAAGGGCGTGGCAGCTATCTATCCTCAGTCGGCTCATAAGCAATCATTACTGTCCAACTAACTACCTCACGCCGACACGCCTCCCTGCTCGCATTTGCGCGTCGCTCCGCTCCTTCAAATGCGGCGACTCGGCAGCCAGGCCTGCGGCCTGTTCGCAAGACTTTCTAGCGGTTAAAAAAATACCCGTACCATTCGGTACGGGTATTTTTTTAACCGGCAGCTATCTATCCTCCCAGGCCGCTTCCAGCCAAGTA
>CAMFET010000109.1 GCA_945949475.1 uncultured Phascolarctobacterium sp. | reverse complement strand
GGGTTATGAGCCCGACGAGCTACCAACTGCTCCACCCCGCGATGAAAGTTGGTGGCGGCGCACGGATTCGAACCGCGGACACTGCGGGTATGAACCGCATGCTCTAGCCAACTGAGCTACGCCGCCGAGGCAATGGTGGAGAGGGTTGGATTCGAACCAACGAAGCGAAACGCGGCAGATTTACAGTCTGCTCCCTTTAGCCACTCGGGAACCTCTCCGTTTGCGACAAGAAAAATTATACAGGATTTATGGCTTTTTGTCAACAGGCTTTCGCAATTTTTTATTAGCTGACTGGAGTTATTTTAACTAATTTTTGCTGCCTTTTAAGCGAGCTGTTTCCATTTCTAGGCCAGCTTATGCGCACGCGTGAGATAGGTATAAAGCCCCATGCCCATCAAGATGCAGCCCGTGGCCACCAATACATAGCGTGTGGACATTACTGCGCCCAACGCACCGCCTAAAAGCGGCCCCACTACACCACCAAACTGGTTGGCACTGGTAGAAAGGCCAAAAGCTTTGCCACGCGTAGCCTTGTCGGTAACCACGGTAAGATTGGCGTTGATATTGGGCACTGCGCCAGCCAAAAACAGGCCATAGATAAACTGGATAGCAGCAAACTGCCACACATCCTGAATAAAGACTTGGAAAAGGTTGATAAAGCCCGCCGTGAAAGTGACCAAGGCGAAAATACGCACATAGCCATAGCGCTGCCCCCGCTTGCCCCAAAAGGGCGCAGCCACGATGCCAGCAAAGCCGGCCAAGGAAAAGATAACACCGCTCATCTTCATAGCCTCATCACCCATGCTGCCCATTAGCTGGCCCACATACATGGTTATCAGGGGCTGGATGGTCATCACGCAGGTTTGAATCATAAAGAACATGAACATGATAAAGTGTAGCTCTTTGTTGCGCAAGGAGTCCTTTAAATCGTGCCACAAGCTGCTGGCGCTAAAGCTACCCGTTTGCAAAATTGTTAAATCCTTTACCACCAGCATTACGGCTACCGTGCCGGCAAACAAAGCCAGACTCCCCACATAAAACGACATGCGCATGCCAAACCAGCTCGCCATGTAGCCGCCCATAAGCGGCCCCATGATGGTGCCCGACGATAGCGCCGTCTGCATCAGCCCCATGCCCCAGCCCATGCGGTTTTCGGGTAGGGAGGACGAAGCCATGGACATGCAGGCAGGCACAAAGCCTGCGACAACGCCACAGAGGATGCGCACAACGATGAGCTGGTATTCGTTTTGACACAAGCCAGTGAGAAAATAAGTCAAGGCCAAACCGTAGCCAGCGCGCAAGGCCATTTTGCGCTGCCCCACATGGTCGGCAAGCGCGCCCCAATAGGGAGCCATAATCGTGCAGCCCAAAAAGGTTACGGCAAAGCTGATGCCGGCCCAAAAATTAACCTCGCTGGAGGGCACGCCCAGCTCGCGCAGCAAATAAACGGGCAAAAAAGGAATGCAGCTGGTATAGCTAGCACAGCACAAAAAGACAGCTATCCAGAGCACGGGTAAGTTCTTTTTCCAAATCGTATTTTTTTCGTTTTCTTCATTAATAGTAGGCATATTAAGCACTCCACTCACATTTCTTTCATATACATATTATAACATATCACATCAAGAACGGCACGAAAAAAAGAAGCTTTGTCCGCATTGTGTAACTTTGCAAACAAAAATCTCACAAAAATTTTTCTTTATTTTAATTAACAAGATTTTGATTGACACATCTTCACACAAAGTTTACAATAAGCTTAGAAAGCAAAGTCGCGCTAGTGGCTTTGCTTTTTTTACTATTAGGGAAGAGAAAAGAAAGGAGCAACCCGTATGCAGGATCTTATAAAATATACGGACAATATTAATAAATTATTGGCTCGCTTTGGAGTTAAATTCGGCATATACAAAAACAATGTCTTCCACGAGCAGCTATTCCCCTTTGATGCTATTCCCCGCGTAATCACAGCCAAGGAATTCGACGAAATGGAGAAAGGCCTGGTGCAACGTGTAACCGCGCTCAATATGTTTCTATATGATATTTATCATGAACAAAAAATCATTAAAGATAAAATTATCCCCGAAGAATTTGTGTTTTCTTCCAAGGGTTATTTGCCCGAATGTGCTGGCGTAACTCCTCCGGGAAATGTTTATTCCCACATCTCCGGCATTGATTTGGTGCAGGCTCAGGATAAAAAATGGTATATTTTGGAAGATAATTTGCGCATTCCTTCCGGCGCCAGCTACCCCTTGATTGCTCGCAAGCTCTGCCGCATTGCCAGTCCCCAAACCTATGCCTGCAATGCTATTGTAGATAACCGCAATTACGGCACCATGCTGAGCAATGTGATGAAGAGCGTGAACACCGGCGGTATTAATGTTATTTTAACTCCCGGCCGTTACAATGCTGCCTTCTTTGAGCATGCTTATTTGGCCGAAATGACTCACAGCGTGCTGGCAATGCCTTCTGATTTATATGTAGAAAATAGTCAGGTATACTATCGTGCTATGGATAAGCCGCAGCGTGTAGGCGCTATTTATCGCCGCATCAGCGATGAATATTTGGATCCCTTAACCTTCCTGCCCGAATCCCTCATTGGCGTGCCCAATCTGATGGCTGCTTATCGCGCAGGCAATGTGGCTATTATTAATACGCCTGGTAATGGTGTAGCCGATGACAAGGGTATTTATTACTTTGTTCCGGCCATGATTAAGTATTATCTGGGTGAGGATTCGATTACTAACAATGCTCCCACCTATTTGATGTATTACCAAAAGGACCGCGATTACGCATTGGCTAACTTCGACAAGCTGGTCTTCAAGGATGTTTCCGAGGCTGGCGGCTATGGCGTATTCTTTGGTCGCGACCTGGATAGCAAAAAGAAGGCGGACTTTATCGATTTGATGAAGGCCGAGCCGCGTCGCTTTATTGCCCAGGAAATAATCGACTTTATCGATTTGCCGATTATGGACAATGGTCAAGAGGTGCTGCGTAAGGCCGATTTGCGTGCCTTTGTGCTGAGCGGCAGCGATACCAAGGTTTGGCCCAGCGGCCTGACTCGTTTCTCACGCAACCCGGATTCATTTGTAGTTAACTCATCTCAAGGAGGAGGCTTTAAAGACACATGGGTATTATCTCGTTAGAAAAATCAAACCATCTCTATTGGTTGGGCCGCTACAGTGAGCGTGCCTTCACTACCATTCGCATATTTATGGATGCTTATGACACTATGCTGGACCAAGACCCCAATGCCTATAAGCATATTTGCGAAAAGCTACATATTCCCGATGTATATGGCAGCAAGGAAGTTTTTATTGTCAATTATCTTTTCGATGAAACCGATCCTAATTCCATTTACAGCAATTTATCCCGTGCCTGCGACAATGCAAGCGTGATGCGCGACATGATTAGCTCCACTGCTTTAGGCTACATTCAGCTGGCTTTAGATGTTATGGAGGATGCTAAAAAGGAAACCTTCTGTCTTTTGCATCTGCAGCAGGCTTTAGATGATTTATATGCCTTCTGGGGCTGCATTGATGATTATGTAGAAAGCAGTGCTTGCCGTAATATCATGAAAACCGGTAGATATATTGAAAGGCTTGACTTATACATCCGCTTGGATTATGATAGAAATGCACTGGAGCTTGCTTATGAGCGCATGGCCTATCGCCTGCAGCGCAGCCGTGCTGCTTATAACGCAAATGATTTTCAAATTGTTAGTGATGCCATCAATAATAAAAAGGGCGGTAATCTGTGCTCTATTCTACCGAACCTTAATAATATTTTTAAGGATTGATATGATTGAGAAAGCTAAAATTCCATTATGAAATGCAGCTTGATTTTACCGGTGATGTAACAAGGCACAGCTTTGCTTTGCGCTGCTTGCCCAAGGATACTTGCACGCAAACTATTAAAAAGCTGTCGTGTGCCATCACCCCGCTCACCTCAATTACCAAAAGCTGGGATGCCTTTGGCAATCCCATGTGCTTTGGCTTTATTGCCGAGCCCCATGATAGCTTTAGCTTTTGTGTTTCGGGCCTGGTGATTACTAATAGCGAAAACATTGACCACGGCGAGCTAAATCACATTTTTTACTATCCCACGCCACAAACCACGCTCACCCATGGCATGGAGCCTTATTTGGCACTGGCCGAGCAGCAGCGCGACCCCGTGCAGAAGGCTTTGCGCATGAGTGACGAGCTTTATCATCGCTTTATTTATAAGCCCAAGAGCACCAACACCCGCACCACGGCGCAACAAGCACTGGACCAGGGCTCGGGCGTGTGCCAGGATTATACGCATATTATGCTGGCACTATGCCGTCATTTGGGCATTCCCGCCCGCTATGTGGCCGGCTTTATGATTGGCGAGGGCGCAACCCATGCGTGGCTGGAGGTTTATGCGCGCGGCCATTGGATTGGCATTGACCCCACCAACAATAGGGTTGTGGATGATATGTATATCAAGATGTCCGAGGGCCGAGATGCGAGCGATTGCATTATCGACAAGGGCGTGTTCTTT
>CAMFET010000108.1 GCA_945949475.1 uncultured Phascolarctobacterium sp. | reverse complement strand
GTTATTCCTGCTGCAGGTCTCGGTACGCGTTTTTTGCCGGCTACCAAGGCTTGCCCTAAGGAAATGCTGCCCATTGTGGATAAGCCCACTATTCAATATATTATTGAAGAGGCTTTGGCTAGTGGCATTACCGACATTTTGATCGTTAGTGGCCGCACTAAAAGAGCTATTGAGGATCATTTTGACCGCAGTCCTGAGCTGGAAATGAACCTTGCAGAGCATGGCAAGCTTGATTTGCTCAAGCAGGTTAAGGATATTGCAGATATCAATATTCATTATATCCGCCAAAAGGAGCCCCGTGGCTTAGGGCATGCTATTTTGTGCGCTAAGGCCTTCGTCGGCCATGAGCCCTTTGCCGTGCTGTTGGGTGATGACGTTGTTTATAACGATGAATATCCCTGCCTGCGCCAGCTGATGGATGTGTATGAGGCTACTGGCGGCAGCGTATTAGGTTGCCAAACTGTGCCTAAAGAAAAGGTTTCCTCCTACGGCATTGTGGCTAGCACGCCTACAGAAAAGGAGCGCATTTTTAAGGTTAACGACATGGTGGAAAAGCCTGCTGTGGAGGAGGCTCCCAGCCAATTGGCTGTGTTAGGCCGCTATGTAATTATGCCCGAGATTTTTGAAATTCTGGAAAAAACTGAGCCTGGTCGCGGTGGCGAAATTCAGCTTACCGATGCCCTAAAGGTATTGGCTAAAAAGCAGGCTATGTACGCATATGACTTTATGGGCCGTCGCTACGATGTGGGCGACAAGCTGGGCTATTTGCAGGCTACCTGTGAATATGCACTGCGCCGTGAAGATTTGCGCGAAAAATTTATGGACTATTTGCGTACTATCGTGTAGAATAGAAGTAGTTAGCTTGATATGCATGCTTTAGCAGTGTAAGCTTTAACGACTCTGTGCTTATCACCGTCGATACTGAGTATCGGCGGTGTATTTTTTTAGCTTATCGTAACCTTGTGGAGTTAGAATAGGTGTTTTATATCCTTTATCTTGGCTTGACAGGTTATTGGTGTTATAATAATAGTGGCAAAGGAGGTTTTTGGTTATGAGAAAGGATGCACCTATTGGCGTACTTGATTCTGGCGTGGGCGGACTTTCGGTTCTGAAATGCTTGCATCAGCTGCTGCCACATGAGGATTTTATATATGTTGGTGATACAGCTCGCACACCCTATGGCACAAGGCCGGAGCAGGAAATTCGTGGCTTTGTCGCGGAAATCATCGATTGGCTGGCGGCACAGGGTGTTAAAGAGGTTGTTATTGCCTGCAATACGCTGACCATGCTTGGTGTGGAGAGTCTGAAGGGAGAGCACAAATTTCCCGTTGTGGGCATGTCCAAAGGAGAGCAGCTGCTTTTAGCAGCTAGCAAGAAGAAAAAAATTGGTGTATTCGCTACACCCTTTACCATTAGTACCGAGGCTCATAAAAAGGCTATTTTAGCAGTGGACCCCGGCGCGGAGGTATACCCCATGGGCTGCGCCAAGTTCGTACCCTTGATTGAGGGCGAGCAGTTTGCTAGCGCAGAGCTGCCTAAGGCTATTGCAGAATATGCAGCACCCTTGAAGGCAGCAGGTGTGGACGCATTAATTTTGTCGTGTACTCATTATCCCTTTATTAGGGAGCAAATTGCGGCGGAGTTTGGGCCTGCTGTAACGATTATTGACCCTGCTGAGGCCACGAGCCAGCTCGCTATAGCTGCCTTGCAGGAGGCAGGCTTAGCCAAGACCGAGGGTAGAGGCCGGGTAACTGTTTGTGGCACCGCCGATATCGATCGAGTACGACGTTTGGCTGCAAGAATGCTACCTGTAGCTGAATGTGAGTTTAAAGAAATAAATCTGCAAGAAAAATAATTACTTTATTTTGGCATTAACTTAGAATGTAGGCAGGAGATTTTTCTTTTTTGTCCAATGTATACATGTATTCAGGTTATACAAAAAATATTATAAAGAAAGGTGGTAGCTGTGGAAAAGCAGGGAGTATTAAATAACAAGAATATTGTGGGCTCGTCCCTAGTCCATAAGCTTGCCATGTTCGTGGTGCTTTTTGGGTTTTGGATGGTTTTGTCGGGTAGAACGGAAACCAAGTTCATCGTGTACGGTCTTATAACGGCTTTGGTAACTACCTGGGTGACCTATCCCTTGCTGCTGGTTCCGAATAAGGATGGCAGCAAGCAATACTTTGTTTTTGGTGTATCCATTCCCAAATTCATCATGTACTTTTTCTGGCTTATGTGGCAATTAGTGCTGGCTAATATCGATGTGCTGCTGGCAACTACGGCCCAAGAGCTGGACATTGACCCCAAGGTGGTTCGCTTCTATTTTAGAGCAGATAACCCCATGGCCTCAGTTGTCTTGGCTAACTCCATTACGCTGACTCCTGGTACTGTCACCATCAACGTTACTGATGATGGCCTGTACGAGATTCACGCTCTGACAAGGGGCGCGGCTGCCGGTGTCTTGGATGGCTCTATGCAAAAGAAGGTTGCTGATTTGTATGGAGAAAAATTTGATTTTGCTGTAGCGGAGGGTGAGGAATAATTATGAATGTAATCTTTTTTATCCTAATGGTTTCTATCCTCTTTGTTATTGGTGCTATGCTGCAGCGCTTGTTTTATGGACCAACGATTTATGATCGCATGAATGGCTTAGGAGTTATCGGCGCAGATACCATTTTGCTTTTGGTACTCTTTGGCTATATTGATGGACGTCCGGATATGTACGTGGATATTGCCATTTCCTATGCTTTTTTAGGCTTCATTGGTTCGGTTATCGTCGCAAAATTCCTGGGAGGTAAAAATATATGATTGAAGCATTCGGTCTTAATTCTCTCAGAGAGCTTATTGCAGCCATCTTTATGCTGGCCGGCTTAGTTTTTTTCATCGGCTCGGCCATTGGTATGCTGCGTCTGCCGGACTTTTATTCTAGGATTCACGCCTCCGGCAATAGTGAAACCTTGGGTTGTATGCTGTCCTTCATCGGTCTGATGATTTATGAGGGACCGACTCTGACCGCAGTGAAGATGGCCTTTGCCTTCTTGATTGTGTTCATGGCCAACCCGATTGGTTCCCATATTTTGGGTAAGGCTGCCTATAAATCCGGTCATCCTGTGTGGACGCTGGAAAGTAAGGGCGCTAAAAAGTTAGTTGGCTTAGAAAAACAGGATCACAGTGCTGATGAGCCTGTGGGTCATATCAGACAAAAGGAGGATAAATAAATGCAGATATATCTTGTTGAAGCAATTTTATTGATTTTCCTGATTCTGATTACCTGCGCAGTTATTTTCTGCAAGGATATTTTGAGTGCAGCTATTATTTATAGCGGCTTCAGCTTCTGTGCCGTGCTGCTCTATTTGATGATGGGCTCTCCTGACGTAGCCTTTACTGAGGCAGTTATCGGTACTATTTCTACAATCTTCTTTGTAGCTTCACTAAGAAAAATTGACAGGTGGTGTAAATAATGCGTGGCTTAGTTGCAGTAATTCTTGCGATTATGACGGGCATGTTCTGCTCCGTTGTAACCTATTTGCCGCAAATTGGTGATGCCAATACGGCCCCTAACCAGCATGTTACCCCGACCTATATTTCCCGCAGTGCGGAGGATACAGGCTCTCCTAACATCGTAACCGGCGTCATCATTGACTACAGAGGCTTCGATACCATGTGGGAGACCTCGGTAATGTTCCTGGCAGGCTTGACCACGGTGCTGGTGCTCACTAGCAATCCTGTTGGTCGTCGTCCTGAAGAGGAGCCGGAGGATCCGGAGGAAGGAGAGATTATCAAATGATGAAAGAACCATTTGGTGGCCTCATCCTCAATGTGGCCTTTCGTATGCTGGTGCCCTTTACCATTGTCTATGGTGTTTATGTACTGTGCTTGGGCGAGTTTTCCCCGGGCGGCGGCTTCCAGGCTGGTGCACTGTTGGCAGTGGGCGTGCTTTTGGCGCGCTTGATTTTGGGCTTTGATACCAAGTTTAATGTTTTAGGAAAAACCTCCGTGGTTTTGGCAGGCGTAGGTACCTTCCTGTATGCTTTCACAGGTTGGCTGACTCTGTTCGGCGGTGCGGACTATTTCCTAAATTATGATTATATGCCGATTGTGCTGGAGCCGAAGCATGAAATGCATGCTATGGGCATTTTCCTCATTGAAATCGGCGTTGCCATCTGCGTAATGATGACAATTATTAATCTGCTTGATGCAATCGTGAAAAGGGGTGAAGATGATGGAAGTGTTGAATGAGTTTTTAAAAACTAAAGGCATCTACTCCCTGGTTATGATTCTCTTTTTCTTAGGCGTGTATGGCATGGTTTTGAGCAAAAACTACATGAAAAAGCTCATGGCTATGAATGTTATGCAGGTTGCAGTTATTTTCTTCTACCTGTGCTTCGCCCAAAAGGACGGTGCGATGATTCCTATTCAAAATGGCATCACCACCGACCCCAATGCCTATATTAACCCCCTTCCTCATGGCCTGATGCTGACAGCGATCGTTGTTAGCCTTGGTACCACTGGCGTAGCTATTGCACTTTTGATGCGTATTAAAGAGATTTATG
>CAMFET010000107.1 GCA_945949475.1 uncultured Phascolarctobacterium sp. | reverse complement strand
GTGCCTTTTCCTGAGCCTGCTTAAACAAGTCGCGCACACGGGCAGCGCCCATGCCCACGAACATTTCTACGAATTCACTGCCGCTAATGGAGAAAAACGGCACCTTGGCTTCGCCGGCCACAGCCTTGGCCAGCAGTGTTTTACCAGTGCCCGGTGGGCCCACAAGCAAGGCTCCCTTCGGCATATTCGCGCCGATTTCCTTATATTTACCGGGGTTATGCAAAAAATCCACCAGCTCCATCAGCGCTTCCTTAGCCTCATCCTGACCGGCCACATCAGCAAAGCTCTTGCCAGTTTGGGCCTCCACATAAACCTTAGCATTACTCTTGCCAAAGGTCATGGCATTGCCACCCATGCGCTTGCCCATAAAATACATGAAAAGCTGTCCTAGGGCAAAGAAAATCATGATGGGCAAAATCCAGTTTTTAAAGAAGCTGACAATAGCAGAGTCTTCTTTGGGTACAACCTGAGAGAACTCAACCTTACTCTTCATCAAGCGCTCGGCCAGCTGCGGATCCTCCACACGACCAGTAACATAAATTTCTTTTTCCTGTTCGCCCTTGCCCAAAGCAGCAATACGCTTATCGGTAATTTCTACCTTGGATAATTTGCCCTCATCCACCATTTGCATAAAGCTGTTATAGGATACATCATGCACCTTGGGACTAAAGAATGTTGGCATTATCACAGTGTTAATGAGCAAAATAATCATCAAAGCCATGACGTAATAATACATCATAGGCCGCTTCTTATTGTCATTATTCATGCACTCATCTCCTTTTTGTTATCCTGTTATTATTGTACTATTAGGCAAGCAAATAAACAAATGAAATCTTTGCAAACAAATGTATTTTTCACTGCTTTTGCCAAACTCGCTCCTAGCCTACGCAAGCACATTGTATACCAAAGAAGAATACTTGTATACATATATGCTACAGCTTGCATTATGCACAGCTTTTATATAAAATAATCTCTGTAACTATAAAGGAGGTTCTACCATGCCCAAAATTAACACAGTATTAGTTGCAAACCGTGGTGAAATTGCTATCCGCGTTTTCCGTGCCTGCAATGAGTTAGGCATTCGTACCGTTGCTATATATTCTAAAGAAGATACCCTTTCCCTACACCGCAATAAGGCCGACGAGGCTTATCAGGTTGGCGAAGGCAAGAGTCCTACCGATGCATATCTTGATATTGAAGACATTCTGCGTGTAGCCAAGGAGCATGAGGTGGATGCCATCCATCCCGGTTATGGCTTCCTTTCCGAAAACAGTAATTTGGCTCGTCGCTGCCAAGAAGAGGGCATTACCTTTATCGGTCCCCGCTTAGAGCATTTGATTATGTTTGGTGACAAAATCAATGCCCGCAAGCAAGCAGAGCTGGCCGGCATCCCCATGATTCCCGGCAGCAATGGCACCGTAAACTCCCTGCAGGAGGTGCTGGACTTTGGTGCAGCCCATGGCTATCCCATTATCATCAAGGCTGTTAATGGCGGTGGCGGCCGTGGCATGCGCGTGGTTAAATCTGCTGAGGAAGCGATCACTGCCTATGACTTAGCTAAGAGTGAAGCTAAAAAAGCCTTTGGCAATGACGAAATTTATCTTGAAAAGTATTTGCAAAATCCCAAACATATTGAAGTACAAATCATCGGTGATATCCATGGCAATTTAATGCATCTGTTCGAGCGTGATTGCTCCGTACAACGCCGTCATCAAAAGCTGGTTGAAATCGCACCGGCCTTTTCCCTGCCCCTAGAGCAGCGCAAGGCTATTTGTGATGCTGCTGTTAAGTTAATGAAGAATGTTGATTATATCAGCGCCGGCACTGTAGAATTTTTGGCTACTCCCGATGGTAAATTCTATTTCATCGAGGTTAACCCTCGCATTCAGGTTGAGCACACCGTTACTGAACAAATCACCGGCATCGACATTGTGCAAACTCAAATCAAAATAGCTGAAGGCTATGAGCTGCACGGTCCCGAAATCAATCTGCCCGAGCAAAACGAGCTGCACACTATCGGCCATGCTATTCAATGCCGTATCACCACTGAAGACCCGGCTAATAACTTTATGCCCGATACCGGCAAGCTGATTACCTATCGCAGTGGCGGTGGCATGGGTATTCGTCTGGACGGCGGCAACGCCTTCACTGGCTCCGTTATCACGCCGTATTATGATTCTCTGCTGGTTAAGGCCACTACCTGGGGCTTAAGCCACCAAATCGCCATTACCAAGATGCTGCGCTGCTTGAAGGAATTCCGTATTCGTGGCGTTAAGACCAATATCCAATTTTTGGAAAATGTGCTGCAAAACGAGCACTTTGTTAAGGGCGATTATACGACGGACTTTGTGGACCAAACGCCGGAGCTGTTTGTCTTCCCGAAAACTCTGGACCGCGGCAACAAGCTGCTCCATTATATCGCTGATGTAACTGTTAATGGCTATTCTAATGTAGGCGTACAACCCAAGCCCGATTTTGCGCCTCTTAATATGCCCAAGCCCTATAACGGCTTTTTGGCCTTAGGCGCTAAGCATATTTTGGATACCCAAGGTCCTGAAGGCTTGGCTGATTGGGTAATGGCTCAGCAGGAAGTACTGGTCACCGATACCACCTTCCGTGATGCGCACCAATCCCTTTTTGCAACCCGTCTGCGCACTGCCGATATGCTGCGTGTAATGCGCGACACCGCTGGCAAGCTGCCCGGCTTCTTCTCCTTTGAGTGCTGGGGCGGTGCTACCTTCGACGTAGCCTATCGCTTCCTGGACGAAAGCCCTTGGCAGCGCTTAGCTCAGTTCCGCGAGGCTGCGCCCAACGTGCTCCTGCAAATGCTGCTACGCGGTGCCAACGCCGTTGGCTACACCAGCTACCCCGATAACGTAGTAAAACAATTTATCCAGCTAGCTGCGAAAAACGGTATTGATGTCTTCCGTATTTTTGATAGCTTGAACGGCTTGGATAATATGCGTCTTTCCATCAACACCGTGCGTGAATGTGGCAAGGTAGCTGAAGCAGCTCTGTGCTACACCGGCGATATTCTCGACCCTCACCGCGACAAATACGATATTCAATACTATATTAATATGGCTAAAGAGCTGGAAAAAGCTGGTGCTAACATCATTGCCATTAAGGATATGGCTGGCCTACTCAAGCCCGAGGCTGCTTATCGCTTAGTAAGCAGTTTGAAATCCTATGTTGGCGTACCCATTCATCTGCACACCCACGAGGGCAGCGGCAACGCTATTTACACCTATGCCCGCGCTATCGATGCCGGTGTAGATATCGTGGATACGGCCATGAGCTCCATGAGCTGCGGCACCGCCCAGCCCTCTACCTCCAGCCTGTTCTACGCTCTAAGCGGTCATCCTCGTCAACCACGCCTCGATGTGGATGCCTTGAACGAAATGTCCCGCTATTGGGAAACTGTGCGTCCCTATTACAAGGCTGCGGATAAAACCGAAAACTTCCCCAATCCCGAGGTTTATTGCCACGAAATGCCCGGCGGCCAATACACCAATTTGAAGCAACAAGCTCAAGCCTTGGGACTCATTCACCGTTGGGAAGAAATCAAGGATATGTATCATAGAGTATCCATGATGTTCGGCGATTTGATTAAGGTTACTCCTTCCTCCAAAATCGTCGGTGATATGGCTCTGTTCATGGTACAAAATGACCTGCGTGAGGAGGATGTTTACGCCAAGGGAGATGTGCTGGACTTCCCTGCTTCCGTTGTAGAATTCTTCGAAGGTCGTATCGGTGTGCCTTACCAAGGCTTCCCCGAAAAGCTGCAAAAGATTATTCTCAAAGGTCGTCAGCCCATCACTGTTCGCCCCGGCGCAGCTCTGCCCCCGGTGGACTTTGAAGCTGTACGCCAAAAATTGGCCGACATGGGCGCTCCCACTACGGATGAAGCCATTAGCTCCTACTGCCTCTATCCGAAGGTATTCACTGATTGGGTAGCTCGCTATAACGAGTTTGGTGATGTTTCCGTACTTGATTCCCCCACCTTCTTCTTTGGTATGACACCAGGCGAAAAGATTAAGGTAGAAATTGAGCAGGGCAAGGTTTTAGTTATTAAACTAGTCCATGTATCCGAAGCCAATGCTGCCGGCGTGCGTACCGTCACCTTCGAATTCAATGGTCTGCCACGTGAAATCGAAATTAAGGACCGTAATGCCAAGGCTACCGAGGTTACTCGCAAGAAGGCCGATAAGTCCAACATGGGCGAAATTGCAGCTTCTCTCTCCGGCTCCGTAGTTAAGGTTTTGGTAGAGAAGGGCCAAGCCGTAACCAAGGGCACCCCCTTGATTATTACCGAAGCCATGAAGATGGAAACCACTTTGTCAGCTCCTATCAGCGGCATTGTGAGCATCATCCATGTTGCTCCCGGTGAGCGTGTGGAAAGCGGCGACTGCCTGATGGAAATCAAAACCCAAGTAGACAAATAATACTTGCGATTGGGCAAGTCTCATGCTATACTAATCCTACATCCGAACATACTAAAAGCAGCGGACTATACCGCTGCTTTTTTACACGCAATTTTATTACATCAAATTGTGGTTTATCGATTA
>CAMFET010000106.1 GCA_945949475.1 uncultured Phascolarctobacterium sp. | reverse complement strand
AGAAGCAGCGGCAATCATTTTTATACTGCCGTCACCTGTAGCACCATTTAAATCAACGCTATCATTACTGCTGTTTTTAAAGATAATATTGCCATTAGTATCCTTAGTCACAGTAAGCTTATCAGTATTATCAATACCAAAACCATTCGTATTTACTGTATTTTTAAATACTACACCCGTTTGCAGCGTCGGAGTAATAAATTGGCTGTCGTTCACCTTTTTCAAAGCAATATGAGCCGCACGCAAATCAATGCCTGTCATAGTGTTAATCTGGCCATTAACCACAATTTGGGCATTATTATTATAATCAAAATTATTGCTTTGAATACGTGCAGCAGCTTCGGCAGCTGTGCTAAAGTACGGTGTACTATTTTCACCACCGCTTCTAAGGTTAGCACCAATTAACGTCAGCGAACCCGCGTTAATCACGCCACCGGCGCCCACAACCATGCCTTCAGGAGAAATAAAATACAGATTGCCGCCAATCTTATTATTACGAATAGCATTCACAGTACCACTAATGCTAATTTGGCTTTCCACAGTATTCACCAAGGTATTGAGAGGATCACCATTCTTCTTTTGGAAGTACAAATTAGCAATTTGACCAGCACCAACGTCAAAATACTTAAAGCGGTTTAAGCCAGTGGTTCCACTAGCTTGTTCAGCAAAAATATGAGCAACCTTATCAGCACTATTTTGTAAATAGGATTGTTCCAAGCCATCGGGCAGAGTAATACCATCCGCACGCACTATGCCATTACCCGCAGCCAAAGCCTCGCCGCCCAGCCACGGAGTCATGGCGAAGCCAACCGCCAGCACGCTGCGCAATAGCTTCATGCTGGTGGCAATGCCTCCTTTTTTACTTAGTAAAGTTTGTTCTTGTTTTTTCATTCCGTAGCGCAAGGCTTTTCTTTTGGTGCTCATAAGCTTGCTCCTTTATTATAATATCTGTAAATTATTAACAACATCACTTAAACTAATCGTCGTTCTATTTTTATCTAAAAGAAATTGACATACCTATCCATTTTTATTATATCAAAGATTTAAATATTTGCAACAGATTTATCTCAATATGTAGCTTGTAAAATGTGAAGTAATTGTATTATACTCTCCATACCGAAGCCTAGCTCCCAGTGCAGCTAAAGCAAATCGCAAACCTTGAGTAACGGCCTATACAACGCTTCAAGACACAAAAAAACAGGAGGCCTCAGCCTCCTGCTCACGTAATGCTATTTAGTTTTTACCAGCCTTTAAAAGACGCAGCAGCTCGGTCAAATCCTCCAAGGTAACCTCGCTCTTCTTTTCTTCTACCGGCTTGCCCTCGATATCCTCAAAGAAGCTGCTGATGGGAGTATCCAAAGCCTCATGCAGCTTAATCAAATTGGGGATGGTGAGACCTGCACGACCATTTTCAATATTGCTCAAATGAGTTTGGGTCACGCCAATTTGCTTAGCCAGCTCAGTTTGAGAAACACCTTTGGTAATGCGTAGCATCTTAACTCTCGTACCAATTAATTTGTTGTAGTCTTCTGTCACTGTAAACACCCCTTCAGTATATATTTTCATACATGTACAATTTTTAATTCTAGATGAATGGTTATTGAAATTATAACACATCATTCTTCTATAAGCAAGTATTACACATCTCTAAAAATCTACTTTTTGTTCTACAATGAAGATTTTTTATAAAATTCGTCTAGAACCTAACACATCATCAGCTTTTGCTGATTTTAATAAATTTTTTATTCACTGTGCGTCAATCAGCTTACCAGGATTCAGCACATTATTGGGATCCATCGCACGCTTAATCGTCTTCATAATGGACATTTCCACAGGGTCACAGTATTCAGACAGGGCATGCAGCTTCTTGGCACCAATACCGTGCTCGCCACTCAAACGGCCGCCGATGCTATATACATAAGCATAGCAAATCTTATGGAATTCGGCAACCTGCTTCTCCCATTCTTCATCGCTCATATCCATCTTCAGCACATTAAAATGCAAATTACCATCGCCGGCATGGGCCAAGCACATGCATTCAAAGTCATAGTTTTTAGAAACCTCCATCAGATGGTTCAGGCAAACGGCAATCTTGTCCACGGGCACGACCAAATCGTCGGAGGTGGACACCTTGCTCAAAGCCTTGGAGCCCTCCAAGCAGCTACGGCGCACCTTCCACACGCGCTCATCGGCTTCAACCACATCGGTTGCGCCGCAGGCAGTGCAAATCTCGTCCAGCTGCTCCATCTTCATGTCCAGCTCATCCTCATTAAAGGTTTCCACAGTTACGATAACATAGCTGCCATCCTCATAATGGGGCAGGCGCAGCTCCGCATAATCGCTGGCAGCGCGCACAAAGCCATTATCCATAAATTCCACGCTGGTGGGATTCAAGCCAGCCTTAATCAGCGCGGGCACCAAATCAACAGCCTTTTGCACATCGGTGAAGATAGCGAGGATATCCAAACGATAAGGGCACAGCGGCAACAGCTTCAGGGTTGCTTTAGTGATAATGCCCAAGGTACCCTCGCTGCCCATTACCAATTGGTCCAGGCAATAGCCGGTGGAGCATTTCTTTAGGCGGTTGCCCAGCTCCACAATCTCGCCGGTCGGGGTTACAACCTCGATGGAGAATACCTGATGGCGAGTAGTGCCATAGCGCACTGCCTTGTTACCACCGGCATTGGTAGCGATGTTGCCACCAATCAAACAGCTATCAGCGCTGCAGGGGTCACCGGCATAAAGCAGGCCGGCGTCATTGGCCATTTTTTGGATTTCCACGGTGCGCGCGCCTGCTTCCACAACCATGTACATAGCCTCGGTGTTCATTTCGATGATTTTATCCATGCGCTCCATGAGCAGCACAATGCCGCCGCATACGGGAATAGCGCCGCAGGATACGCTGGTACCGGCGCTACGAGGAGTTACGGGCACTAAATACTTGTTAGCCAGCTTCATAATCGCTGCTACCTCTTCGGTGCTGCCCGGCAACACAACTACCTCAGGCAGGTGATGATAGTGCGGGTCCGGCTCTTCATCGGTCTTATAGCGCTCCAAAGTCTCCACATCATTTTTCACAAATTCTGCGCCCACGATGGCACGCAAAGCTTCCAACACTTCTTCGGTTACAGGGTTAAATTTTGTCATAAGCTTCACATTTCCTTTCCATTCTACCTTACTACTTTGTAGGTTTTTTATAAATTAAAGACTTTGCCGGGGTTGAGAATATTATTCGGATCCCAAGCACGTTTAATTTTTTTCATCAAAGCCAGCTCACCAGCAGGAGTAAATTCCTCCATAAAGCCACTCTTTTTAGCACCAATACCATGCTCACCAGAGAGACGTCCACCATGCGCATAAACATAGGTATAAATCTCCTTGGTAAAGCGAGCCAAATTATCCTCCCATTCCTCATCGGTCAAATCCATCTTGCACAGCACAATGTGCAAATTGCCATCGCCGATGTGAGCATTAATGCGCAGGGGGAAGGGATATTTTTTCACCGTGGCGATAATGTGCTTCACGGTATCGCTCATTTGGTCCACGGGCACAACCACATCATCGGTGGTGCACACGAGGCTCACCAAGCGCACGGATTCCAAGCAGTTACGGCGCATAGCCCAAATGCGGTCATCCGCCTCCAGCACCTCAATGGCACCGCATTCCTCGCAGATATCATTGAGCTGCTCCATCTTCATATCCAGCTCATCCTCGGTAAAGGTTTCGATCGTGAAAATTACGTAAATGCCATCCTCCACATGGGGCGCACCAGCAAATTCCAAAAACTGGCTGGTGGTACGCACATTGGGATTATCCATATATTCGATGCTAGTAGGAGTGATGCCTGCCTTGGCCACCTTGGGCACCACGCTCATGGCCTGCACCGCATCAGTGAAGATGGCCAGCATATCCAGTCGATAGGGCGGCAGGGGCTGCAGCTTCAGCGTCACTTGGGTAATGATGCCCAAGGTGCCCTCGCTGCCAATCACCAGCTGCTCCATGCAGTAGCCAGTAGAGCATTTTTTCAAGGGCGCGCCCAAATCCACAATCTCGCCCTCAGGAGTGACAATTTGCACAGCATAGACCTGATTACGGGTTACACCGTAGCGCACGGCCTTATTGCCACCGGCATTGGTCGCAAGGTTGCCACCGATTTGGCAGCTTTCGGCGCTGCAGGGGTCACCAGCATAGAGAAAGCCTGCTTCGTTGGCCACCTTTTGAATATCCACAGTGCGCACACCAGCTTGGGCGATGAGGTACATGCCCTCTTTATTTAGCTCGATAATTTTATTCAAGCGTTCCATGAGGATAATGAGCCCGCCCTTATCAGCGATGGCCCCATCCACGATGCCGCTGCCGCCACCGCGCACGGTAACAGGAATCAAGCATTCATTGCACAGCTTCATCACCGCCGCAATTTCCTCAGCGTTGGCAGGAGCGATTACCACATCCGGCAGATGAAAGCAGCGCTCATCCGTTTCTTCATCAGTTTTATATTTATCCAAGGTTTCCGCATCGGTAAAGACAAACTCTGCGCCCACAATATCACGCAGCTTGTCGATAAATGCAGGGGTTAC
>CAMFET010000105.1 GCA_945949475.1 uncultured Phascolarctobacterium sp. | reverse complement strand
GGCTATAGTCAAATTGCTATTATCTTTCCCTTTGTCGCAGCTATGAATCGCTATCTAAGCAAAGAATTTACCTTGGGTAGCTTGATGCAGGTTGCTAGTGCCTTTGGTCGTGTGCAGGATTCACTATCTTATTTTGTAGATATGTACTCTAGCTTAGCTCAATGGCAAGCAGTAGTAATGCGTTTAACTTATTTTGGTAGGCATATGCAGGAGGTGTCGGAGGCAGCTGAACGTTTTCATTTGGAGCGTTTTGCAACAGCTACTGCAGTCAGTGCAGAGAAGATGCAGGTTAACCTGCCTGATGGCTCACCACTGCTTAGCAATATTAGCTTTACGCTGCAGCCAGGGACTAACGTGCTTATTAAAGGTATCAGCGGCAGCGGTAAAAGCACACTGCTGCGTGCTATAGCAGGTATCTGGCCCTTTGTTGAAGGCAAGATTAATATGCCTAAAACTGAGGAGCTGATGTTTATTCCGCAAAAGCCCTATATTCCTTTGGGAACATTGCGCGAGGCATTGCTATATCCTGGCACAAAGCATATAAGTGATGAAGAGTTAAAAGATTTAATGGCAAGCTGTCAAATAGGTTATTTAGAAGATAGGCTAGACATGATTGCAGATTGGAGTTATGTTCTGTCCGTGGGTGAACAGCAACGCTTAGCCTTTGTGCGTGCTCATATACAGGAGCCTATTTGGCTATTCTTGGATGAAGCTACCTCGGCCTTGGATGAGGAAACCGAAGCAGAAATGTATCGTCTCTTGGGAGAAAGATTAGCAAATACAACAGTTGTTAGTGTTGGACATCGTAGTACCTTGAATCAATTTCACCAGCTGGTACTGCGTTTGGATAAAAAAGCACATAGCGTGCATTTAGAAAAGCTTTAAGGAGGAACCGCTATGCTACCCTTACAAATCGCCCCTGATATTTATGATGTTGGCGTCCAAGATTGGGCTGTCCGTGATTTTCATGGCTACAAAACAGAACGAGGCGCTACCTATAATTCCTACCTAATTATGGATGAAAAGATTACCTTAATTGATACGGTAAAGGCTCCCTTTGCAGAGGAGCTCTTGAGTAATATTAGTAAGGTAACTCCTCTTGAAAGCATTGATTATATTATTATCAATCATGTGGAGCCGGACCACAGCGGCGCTATGCCCGCACTTGCTAAGGCTTGCCCGAATGCAAAGTTTATTATTTCCATGGCAGGCAAAAATGAGGCTATTCAACACTATGGCGATATTTTTAACTTTGAAGTTGTCAAGGATGGCGCAACCTTGAATATTGGCAAGCGCAATCTTGTTTTTGCCATGATGACCATGCTGCACTGGCCTGATAGCATGGCTACCTATAGTGTGGAGGATAAAATTCTCTTCTCTAATGATGCCTTTGGCCAGCACTATGCTACCAGCAAGCGTTATGATGACGAGGTTGATGAGGCTGATCTCTTCTACGAAGCACGCAAATATTTTGCTAATATCCTGTGGCCTTATGCTAAGTTAATTGGTAAAGCTATTACGAAGGTTGGCGGCCTAGATATTAAAATGATTGCTCCCAGCCACGGCGTGGTATGGCGCAAAAATATTGCTAAGATCGTTGAATGCTACAGCAAGTGGGGTCAAGGCGTTTGCGATGGCAGTATTGTCATCGCCTATGACAGCATGTGGGGCGGCAGCGAAAAGCTAGCCCGCGCTATTGCGAGAGGTATCCAAAAGGCTGGTGTAGAGGTAAAGGTGTACAAGCTGAGCGCTACGCCTAACAGCACCGTTGCTGCTGAGGTCTTTACCTGCTCCGGACTTTTGGTTGGTTCTCCCACTCTAAATAGTAGCATGATGCCCAGCATGGGCTCCTTCTTAACCTATCTTAAGGGCTTGGCACCAACTGGCAAAAAGACTGCTGCCTTTGGCACCTTTGGCTGGGCTGGTGGTGCTCAAAAGGATATGGAAGAAATGCTTGCTAAATTTAGCAAGGAGATTTTGCCCGGCTTTACCTGCAAATGGACACCTCAGCCTAATAATTTAGAATCTGCTGAGCAATTTGGCTTTGACTTTGCCCAAAGCATTTTAGAAGAAGAGCATGAAGAATGCCATTGCGCAGACTGAGAAAGAGATTGGCGAGTGAATTACCAAGCCTTAGCAATTACCTTGTAATGCAAAAAGTTGCTTTTAATTCACTGTTTTGTAATTATTTACCCTGTGAAAAAACAATTGAATAGTGTATAATAGACTTAAGAAAAGTGAAAGCGAGGTCTTATGATGAACCTTAAGGCAACTAAATTTACCAATTTCATTAACGAAAGAAATATCAATGTTTTCCAAATGCAGGAAATCGATGGCGATATGCATCCGGTTGTTTATCGTAGCGCAATGGAGGTTGGCGGTCAAAACCTGCCTACCATGCTGGTAATTGATGACAGCATCTATGTAATGCTGCAGGTGCGCGTTGGTGCAGGCTTGGTTAAAGAAAGCAACAAGGCTGCTGTTATGGAGCATATGAACAGCCTGAACGAGAACTACAAGGTTTTCAAATATTATGCTAACGAAAATGGTGATATTGTTATCGAAAGCTGCATTCCTACCACCGATGAGGAGTTTATGCCCGAGCTGGTGCATGCAGTAATTGATGTTGTTTTGAAGCATCTTAATGAGGAATATCCCAAGCTGATGAAGACCGTTTGGTCCAACTAAATAAAACCTGTTAATAAAGGGAGTAGCTAGCACTAAGGCCGCGAGGCTGCGGTGTTTGCATTACCGTCAGTACGACAGAGCACTAGCTTTAGTCCGGTGATGTGAGTAAATGGCGAGACTTTGTTGCAAATAATTTTTTGCAGCATTGCCTCGCCTTTTTGTTTGGGTAGGCGATGCTGAAGGGAGGCTTACTAATGAAACAATACGGACTAAAAAATAGTGAAGTGAGTGCTAGCAAAAAGCTGTATGGCAGCAATATCCTGCCCCAGCCTGCGCGACAAAGCTTTGCACACAAGCTGTGGGAGAATATGCAGGACCCCATGATTAAAATTTTGCTGGTAGCACTAGGCATCAACATGCTCTTTGTCTATATGGGGCAGGCTGACTGGGTGGAAGCGCTGGGCATTATGATAGCGATTCTTCTCGCAGTTCTTGTATCTACATGGTCAGAATATAGTAATGAAAATGCGTTTCAAAGGCTGCAGGAGGAAGCTAGTCGGAGCAGCTATAAGGTGTGGCGTGATGGCAGGCCTACAAGCGTCTTTGTAGAAGAGGTTGTAGTTGGTGATGCGGTGATTTTAGAGTCAGGGGATAAGCTGCCTGCTGATGGCTATTTAGTGAGTGGCGAGCTGAAGGTGGACCAGGCAGCCTTGAATGGTGAAAGCGAGCCGGCACTAAAAATTTCCCGGGAAATAAAAATGGAACAGGAAAAGGATGCAAACGAAGGTGCCGATTTATTAGCTAAGCACGAGCTTTTTCGGGGCAGCGTTGTGCTGGAAGGCACAGGCATTATGATAGTAGAAAAGATTGGCGCAGCTTCACTCTATGGGCAGCTCACACAGGAGCTAAAGGATGAGGAGCGAGATAGTCCGCTCAAGCTAAAGCTGAAGGCCTTAGCGCAAAAAATAAGCAAGCTGGGCTACAGTGGCGGTGTGGGCATTGCTGTAGCTGTGATGCTGCATAAGCTGCTTGTAGCAGGGGGCTGGAGCGCTTATACTAGCAATTGGACTGTGGTGCTTAATGATTTATTGCAGGCGCTGATTTTGGCTATTATCATTATTGTGATGGCAGTGCCTGAGGGCTTGCCGCTGATGATTGCCATTGTCTCCTCTCTGAATATGCGCAAAATGCTGCATGATCATGTTTTGGTGCGCAAGCTAGTGGGCATCGAAACTGCAGGCAGCTTAAACCTGCTCTTCACAGATAAAACTGGCACTATAACAAAAGGACAGTTGGAAGTAGTTAGTTTTCTTAATGGTGGGGGAAAAGAGTATGCAAGTTTAACTGAGCTGCCAGAGCCTCTCAAGGAGCTAATTCTGCAGCAAGCACTGTTGAACACATCTTCAAGCTCGAAGGATGGAGCCATTGTGGGCGGTAATATGACTGAGGCGGCCTTGAATAAATACATTGGTAGCAATAGACCGCAGCAGCTTGTCGAAAGAATAAGCTTTGAGCCCTTTAATAGCAGTAAAAAGTATTCGCTCGCTGTAGTGAAGCATGAAGATGCATGCTATGCGATGCTCAAGGGTGCGCCGGAAAAGCTGCTAGAGCGATGCAACGCTTATGTGAGTGATGATGGTAGCGTAAAGGCTTGGACGAGCGAGCAGCGCACTGCGTTGGATGTGCGGATGAATGAGCTCGCTGGTAAGGCGATGCGCTTATTGGCGCTGTGCAGTGTTGCAGTTGCAAAGGAGCAGGCGGAAGCAAGCGCAGTGCAGCTAGCAGTACATAGCGGAGCAGCTGGCGAGGGCACGGTAGTGCCCGAGCATGACTGGACGCTGCTGGGAGTGGTAGCGATTCGTGATGATGTGCGCCAGGAGGCAGTGCAGGCGATGCAAGATGTGCAGAGCGCCGGCGTGCAGGTAGTAATGATTACAGGCGATAGAAAAG
>CAMFET010000104.1 GCA_945949475.1 uncultured Phascolarctobacterium sp. | reverse complement strand
GGCTGGATATAGGAAGCCTTGCAGCCCATTTCTGTGGTCAGGTTGCACATGCACATTCTCTCGGATACGCTCAGCTCTTTAAGAACCGGGCCTGCAAACTCCACTGCCTTATAAACACCATAATCTGCGCCCAAATCACCGATTATATGCAAAATAATATCCTTGGCATATACGCCCTTGGGTAGCTTACCGACTAGGTTAATCTTAATAATCTCCGGCACCATAAACCACAGTTTGCCCGTAATCAAAATCGTGGCCAAATCCGTTGCGCCCACGCCAGTGCTAAAAGCACCAAAGGCACCGTGGGTAGTGGTATGCGAATCTGTTACAACTACAATTTCACCGGGATGCACCAGCCCATGGTCGGCAAGCACCTGATGGCACACACCTGCATCAATATCCATAAGCTTTTCAATGCCCTGCTCAAAGCAGAACTTGCGGAAATTCTTATGGTTTTCGGCCTGCTTGATAGTAGCGCAGGGTGCATAATGGTCAAAAAACATCACAACCTTGTCCGCGTCCCAAACCTTCTCGCCGCCCATTTCCCAAAAAGACTTTATAGTTTGCCAGTACAAATCGTTAATACCAGCTATATCCACATCACAGTTTACTATCTCACCCGTTGTTACTTTTTCCTTGCCGGCTTTATAAGCCAAAAGCTTTTCAATAGCATGCATCTTTCATTCCTCCTTTGCATAAAAAGCCTTGTAAGACTATTATGTCACGTTTTAGCGAAGAAGAGAAATAGTTAGTTTTAATATCTATATAGTGTTATACTATATTTAAGTGCTATAATATAATCATAAACCCGATCTAAGGAAGTGAAATCATGACTCCTCTGCAGATGAAATACTTTGATGCTGTCTGCCGGTTCCAAAGCATTAGCAAAGCCGCAGCCCATCTCCATATCTCCCAACCGACTATAACAGTTTCAGTTCAATCCCTGGAAAGCGAGCTTGGAATCAAGCTTTTCTATAGGAAGGGAAAGCATCTGCTCCTCACGCACGAGGGCACTCTAATCTGGGACAAGGTAGCCAGTATTTTAAGCCACATTGAGCAGCTGGAAAATGAAATCCGTGATGTAGCCCACAACAAAAACCATATCCGCCTTGGTGTTCCCCTCCAGATAGGTGTAAAGCTGTTACCCAAGCTTTTTAATGACTTCAAGGCCTTGCATCCGGAAATAAATTTAGACATTTGTGAAGCCGGTGGCATCGAAGCCCTGCAGCTTATCGAACGGGATGAGCTTGATATGGCTATCACCAACTATGATAACAATTTCTCAGACAATCTCACCTATCAAAAGGTTGGTGAAAATGAAATCTGCTTTTGTACCAGCCCCCTAAACCCATTGAGTTCTAAGCAATTTATAACACCAGAAGATATCGCCAATGAAAAACTCGTTATGCTTAGTGGTGGCTTTTTTATTAATCGCGCTATAAATAGTATGTTTCATAAAGCTGGCATCAGGCCGGATGTTCTGCTATACTCTTCCCAGCTCCATACTATCAAAAACATGGTCACTTCTGCCAGCTGCTCCACTTTTCTTATGCGGCAGGCCATAACAACTACTGACAACATCATCGTTATCCCCATCAAGCCAGCCTACTTCATTAATTCAGGCATAGTAATGAAAAAAGGCAAGCCCATTTACTCAGATGAACGTGCCCTAATTAATTTTCTAATGAAAAGCTACGCAAAACAGGTGGAAAAATAGCACCTGCCAAGCCAAGAAGTCCCCATCATACAAAAATTCCCCACACAAGCTATACTTTAGCTCATGTGGGGGAATTTTTCATTATTTAATTCTTTCCAAGTTATTATCCAGCCAATTACCTTCAAAAACTTCAATGCTGCCATGGTAGCACAAATCAGCAAGTGGCGGAGCAAATGGAAGCGGAGCAACACACTCATTATTTTCAAATGCAAAAAAAACTGATTGACTCTCACCTTAAGAGTTCAACCAGAATCCTTTACTTCTATCATTTATATATGACAAAAAGTGTATACTATTGTTTGGTGCCGCGGAGGCGAGCCAGGACAATGAGATACGCTTTTTTATATTACTCTCGTTAGCCACTTCTCCACAATGGCTTCATCTTCCGGCCCCATAAAGGGATGCTCACTATCGGGAGAAACGGTTAAACCAGCACCGAAACCCTTGGCAAAAGCTTCCATTACCTCCAACGGCTGCAAATTATCCTTGCCCGCATACAATATCTCCGTAGGAAAAGCCCACTTATTTATGGGATGCTGCAGCACATACTGATAATAATCCCAATCCAAGGTTTCAAAAGGTGTAGCCACCTTCTTTTCCTGCTCCAACCTAGCCTCTGAAACATCAAACCAAAGCATCATCTGCCTTATCAGCCAATGCATGTCAATAATAGGTGATTGCAACAGACATTTCTTAAAAGGCTTGTCAGCATAGCCATGAAGGGCAAAGAAGGCGCCAAGGCTGCAGGCGAAAAAATTTACCTCCGTCCATTTTCCGAAAGTAAAGGCAGCTATCTTCTCCAAATCCTTTATCCCCTGCCAAACATCACAAGGCTCTGGTCCATCCTTTCTCTCGCCATGCCTTGGCAAATCAAAGCTCAAGATTTGATAGCCCTTGGTCTCGGCCACTTTGGCAAAAGCTTCAGCATATTCTTTATAACCCTGCTTGCCATGTACATAAATATAAATTTTATCAGAAGGCACTCCCCACAGCACCGCAGGAATACCATCTATAGAAAACTTTTCCATTAGCATTTTATCTCACTGTTTATAAACTTTCTTAACCGTTCTACCGCCTGTTCAACCTCTGCGTCACGAGGCAAAGTAGCGATAACTCTATCCAAATAGCCCTTTTCTACAATCTTTTTCATGGTCCAGGGAAAATACAAGTCGTATACCCAAACAAGATAAAGCAGCTTACGGTCATCAACAGTCTGCATGTCACCGCCATTAATCTGTTCTGCCTTAAGGAAATTATGCTTGCATACAGGTGTAAAAACTCCTTCCGGAGGCACGCATACATACTCAATATTTACTCTGTAAATGTCTAGCTTATCGGCATCACGAATAATCTTGGCAAAAAGCAGATGACGTTCACTGGGAGCCTGAGCTATAAACTTTTTATTGTGATTGCTGATAGCGAACAACAAAATACTCCTGTCCTCGCTATCCAGTTCCTTATACAGTGACTGCTCCTGAATTACCTTCAGTCCCAGCTCAGCATGATCCTCGCTCAGATTATCTCGAAATGTACGGTACACACTCCACTGGCGAAACCTGCCCACATCATGTAAAAGCCCTATCAGCTCAGCAAGCAAAACATCGTGCTCGGTGAGCTTTAGCCATTGGGCCAACTCCTTACAGTTGCGACGCACGAAGCCAATATGTGCTTCTTTAAGACCAATGCCCCACATAGCCTCCTTATCTTCGTTATGAAATGAGCTAGAGTATGCTGCTATCCATTTTTCAGCTTCACTGATAATATGCTTTAAATACACTTGTCCTCACCTTTCCAGTTCCCCCTGCCAACGAGAAATACCGCCAAAGTCCTTTACATCCTTATAGCCCAAACCACGCAAAGTAACTGCTGCAATGGCGCTACGGCGACCGCTACGACAATATACAATAATGGGTTTATCTTTATCGGGCAATAAGCTAGCTGCCTTTTGCTCCACCTGATCGTAAGGCAAAAGCACCGACCCTCCAATATGTCCTTCGGCAAATTCTTCCGGAGTACGCACATCCAAAAGTACAAAATTTTCTTTCTTAGCTAGTTTAGCCTGCAGCTCCTCATAGCTAACCAAACTGCTTTTACCGCCACCAAAACCAAAAATGAACAGGCCTACAACCGCAAGCGCAGCAATAACTAAATATTTACCCATTTAAACATCATCCTTTTACATTTTTATTTAATAATTTAATTCGGTTTTTTCCGAGTCGTTTTTATCCGAATTAAAACTACAGTTTTTCGAAGTGCTTTTATTTACTACTTTTCAACCAAGCTATAGCTTTCCTCTAAAAGCCGCTGCACTAAAAGCGGATATAACATGTTACCTCACTCCTGGAAAAGAATCAACGTACTGAATTTTGATGTCTGGGAAGGAATCTACAAACTGGATAGTAAAATCAGGAAAGGCGTCCACAAACTGCCACTGACCTATTTTATCTGGAAAAGAGGAAACCTTTTGTACCTTCAAATCAGGGAAGGATTTTACAACCTGCACCTTGATATCAGCAAAGCTCTTTACTACCTTAACTTTACCGCACAGCTTAATACCCTTATAGTAGCCATCCTTTGTCACTGCTCCTGCTGAGCACATGGCAGGTACCACGGTTACCAACAATGTTACTATCAGTAAAATTTTGGTTGAAAACTTCATTGTACGCACCTCCATTTGCAAACCAATAATCATGCTCTATAACAAAGCCGCCTTTGCCTTATTCCACAACCACGGCAGTACCGCTCACACTAACCATCAGCATGCCGTTCTTTTCGCCCAGCACTTCATAGTCGACATCCACGCCCACTACAGCGTTGGCACCCATCTTTTGGGCGCAAGATAAAGGCCGCAATATGCATGCTAAATCTTTCCCCGAAGATTACATTACTATAGAC
>CAMFET010000103.1 GCA_945949475.1 uncultured Phascolarctobacterium sp. | reverse complement strand
GAACGTGTTGTAGCGTTAAGCAAGCTTTTAGCCGATCACCCCTATCGGTTGTTTTCATTTTCTTATTTCTGCAAAAAATTTGAGATTGCCAAATCAACCCTCAGTGAGGATGTTTTAGCCGTTAAATCCGGCCTCGAGATGTATGGCTTAGGCAGGGTGGAAACACTCTCCGGTGCCGCTGGTGGCGTGCGCTTTATTCCCGGCCATTTGCCCGAGGATGACCAAAGGTTTTTGGAGGAGCTGGCCGCACGGCTCACAGCCCCCGAACGCCTGCTACCCGGTGGCATGCTTTATACGACGGACCTGTTGTGCCAGCCCGATATCGTGATGCGGCTGGGCGAAATTTTTATGGGCCGCCTGCAGGAGCTGGCCCCCGACTGCATTATGACGGTGGAAACCAGTGGTATTCCGCTGGCAATGGCTGTCGCGCGAGCCTTTAATGTGCCGCTGGTGATTGCTCGCCACAGCAGCGATATTACCGAAGGCTCCACTGTAAACATTAATTATGTAAGCGGCAGCAGCAAAACCATCCAAACGATGGCGATGCCCAAGCGAGCGCTGCAGCCTAACAGCCGCGTGCTGATTGTGGACGATGTGATGAAGGGCGGTGGCACTGCCAAGGGCATGCTGGCCCTAGCCCAAGAGGTGGGGGCGCAGGTAGTGGGCATGGCCTTTTTAATGGATACCGCTACCCCCGAGCGCAAGCTGGTGGATAATTATATTTCCTTCTTTACTCTGCAGCATGCGGATGAGGAGAACCAATGCGTGAAGGTGGAGCTATCCCAAAATTAGTTTATTTTTCCTAATCAGGAAGGGAGTTAATATACATGGCAAATTTAGTAGCTGTGATCCTTGCTGCTGGCAAGGGTACGCGTATGCGCAGCAAATACCCCAAGGTTTTGCACAAGGTGGGTGGCAAGCCCATGCTGCAGCACGTTATTGATGCTGCTAGCGAGGCAGGCTGCGACGAAAAGGTGATTATTGTAGGCCACGAGGCCGAATTAGTAGAGGAAATGGTGGGCAGCCAGGGCAAAATTGCGCTGCAGGCTGAGCAGCTAGGCACCGGTCACGCGGTAATGCAAACTGCGGAGGCGCTGAAGGGCTTTAGTGGCACGGCGTTGATTTTATGCGGCGATACCCCGCTTTTAGAGGGCGCAGAGCTGAAAAAGTTCTGCGAATCCCATCAAGCTAGTGGCGCGGCTGCTACTGTGTTAACCGCAATCATGGACGACCCCTTTGGCTATGGCCGCATTGTGCGCGATGCCAAGGGTAATGTACAGGCCATTGTGGAGCAAAAGGATGCTACCGAGGAGCAAAAGGCTATTAAGGAAATCAACACCGGCATCTATTGCATGGAATGCCCCCTGATGTTTGATGTGCTCGCTACCCTGACCAATGATAATGCACAGGGTGAATATTATCTCACCGATGTGCTGGAGAAGCTGAACCAAGCCGGCCAAAAGGTGGGCGGTGTGATTACCAAGGACAGCGATATGGTGATGGGCATCAACTCCCGCAAGCAGCTTTCTGTAGCTGAGGGCGTGATGCGTCAACGTATTTTGGATAAGCTGATGGATAGCGGTGTTACCATTATGGACCCGGCCAGCACCTTTATCGAGGGCAGCGTAAAAATCGGCCGCGATACTATTATCTATCCCTACACTTGGCTGGAGGGCAGCACCGAAATCGGCGAGGACTGCGAAATCGGTCCCAACGCCCGCTTTACCAATGTAAAAATCGGCAACGATAATCACTTGCAATTCATCTATGGTCATGACTGCGAGGTTAAGGACCATGTTACGGCCGGTCCCTATGTACATTTGCGCCCGGATACTGTGATTAGCGACCATGTGAAGATTGGCAACTATGTAGAGGTTAAAAACTCCAACGTGGGCGAAGGCACCAAGCTGCCCCATCTTACCTATATTGGCGATAGCGATATCGGTAGCGGCGTAAATATGGGCTGCGGCTGCATCACCGTTAACTACGATGGCAAGAAGAAGCACCGCACCATTATCGGGGACAATGCCTTTGTGGGCTGCAACACCAATCTGGTGGCCCCTGTTACCGTGCAGGCTAACACCTATATCGGCGCAGGCAGCACCATCACCAAGGAGGTACCCGAGAACGCGTTGGGTATTGCCCGTGCTAAGCAAAAGAATATCGAAGGCTGGGCCGAAAAGTACAGAAATAGTTAAAAAGCTTACAAATAACTTGTTAAATTAGTAGCCTTTATAGTATAATTATGAGTAGGCTAAGATTTTCGCAAGAAAAAATATCAAGGCGATTTTGGAGGGATTGGACATGTTGTCTGACGAGAATAAGTTAAGAATTTTTACCGGTAATGCTAACCCCGATTTGGCAAGAGAGATTGCTGCTTATTTGGGTACTACCGTAGGCGATTCTGTTGTGAACCGTTTCAACAACGGCGAAATCCAAGTAATGATTAACGAGAGTGTACGTGGCAAGGATATCTTTATCGTACAACCTACCTGTGGCCCCATTGTTAACGATAACGTGATGGAGCTGTTGATTATGGCTGATGCCTTCAAACGTGCCAGCGCTAACCATATTACCGCTGTAATTCCTTATTATGGCTATGCTCGTCAGGACCGCAAGGCGCGCGGCCGTGAGCCCATCACTGCTAAGCTGATGGCTGACCTTTTGGAAACTGCAGGTATTACCCGCGTGGTTACCATCGACCTGCACGCAGCGCAAATTCAAGGCTTCTTCAATATCCCCTTTGACCATATGCCCGGCGGCCCGCTGCTGGCTGAATATATTAAGGAAAAGAATCTGGAGAACATGGTTGTTGTTTCCCCGGATTTGGGCGGTGTAAGCCGTGCTCGTGGCTTTGCCGAGATTTTGAATGCGCCGATGGCTATTATTGATAAGCGCCGTCCGGAGCCCGGTGTTGCCGAGGTTATGAACCTGATTGGTAATGTTGAGGGCAAGAACTGCATTTTGGTTGATGATATGGTTGATACTGCAGGCTCCCTCACCGAGGGTGCGCGTGCGCTGAAGAAATTTGGTGCAAACGAGATTTATGCTTGCTGCACTCACCCCATCCTGACCGATCCGGCTTTGAGCCGCATTGCTCAATCCGATATTACCGAGCTGGTTGTTACCAATACCATTCCGCTGGCTCCGGCCAAGAAGCATCCTAAGATTAAGGTATTGTCCATCGCTCCGATTTTGGCAGAAACCATTCTGCGCATTTATAACGATTGGTCTGTAAGCCAATTGTTTGATATTAAGAAATAAGCGCTTACTGCTTGGGTTACCGCTTGTGTACCTTTTTGAAGTGCTTTTGTAACGCGGTTGTTAGAAGTTTTTTGAGGCTTGCCATTGGCAAGCCTCTTGTTTTGATAAACTTATTTTAAAACGATTATACAGATTAGAAAGATTAGAAGCATTAGAAAACCATGCGTATTGTATATATCATTATTTTTTGTGCACTTTTGAGCACGATCTTATTATGGCTGGGACGCTTCGGCAAGCTGCGCAAGCGTTATGCAGCAGGAGCGGCCTTGGCCAGCATACTTTTAGCGAGCACTCTGCTGTTGCTAGCCGTGCTACCGGGCAACAGCTTTTATGGGCCCGTGCTCACTCATGGCAGCGCGGCAAAAAAGCAAATCGCGCTGACCTTTGACGATGGCCCCTATCCACCCTATACGCAGCAGCTGCTGAAGGTTTTGGCCGAAAAGCAAGTGCACGCCACCTTTTTTATGGTGGGCGAAAATGCGGCCAAGCATCCGGAAATTGTGCGAGCTGTGCAGGCCGCTGGGCACGAAATTGCCCTGCATGCGGGCAAGCATCAGGATTTGTTGAAGCTTGATGCGAGTGAGCTGGCAGCGAATATTGCCTCGGGCAAGAGTACGCTGGAGGGGCTTACGGGGCGCAAGCTGCGTTATATGCGCCCTCCCCATGGGTTTAAGGATTGGCAGGTTATGCAGGCGCTGGAGGGCGCGGGGCTGCAGGCTGTGAATTGGAGTGTTATTCCTAGGGATTGGACTAATCCAGGGGTGCAGCGCATTGTGGATCGCGTGTGCTTCGCGGCAGAGCCCGGGGCGATTGTGCTGCTGCATGACGGGGACAGCCCTAAGAACGCTGCGCCGCGTGAGCAGACTGTGGCCGCAGTGGGGCTGATTATTGACCAATTGAGGGAAGAGAAGTATGAATTTGTAACAGTGAGTGAAATGGAGAAATAATATGAAACTAATCGTCGGCTTAGGCAATATCGGCCGAGAATACGAAAACACCAGACACAACATTGGCTTCATGGTCGTAGACGAGCTAGCCAAACGCCTCGGCGTCACCTTCGGCAAAGAAGACCGCAGCGCCTACTGCGCCGAATACCGAGCTCCCGAAAAAATCCTCATCATCAAGCCCACCACCTACATGAATCTAAGTGGCATCGCCGTTGGTGCCTACGCCAACTTTTACCACATCGCCCCCGAGGACATCGCCGTCATCCAAGACGATATGGACCTGCCTGTGGGCCACCTGCGCATCCGTCGCAAGGGCAGTGCTGGCGGTCACAACGGCATCAAATCCATCACCGAGCACCTCGGCACTGAGGAATACCCTCGCTTTAAAATCGGCATTGGTCATCC
>CAMFET010000102.1 GCA_945949475.1 uncultured Phascolarctobacterium sp. | reverse complement strand
AAGTCCCACATCAGCCCCATGCTGGAGCCAGCACCGATAAAAATTACCACGCAGGCGAGAGCACGATAGACCATATTAAAGGTAGGACCGGGCACAGCCTTCATGATGTAAGCAAAGCAGTTATCAACATAGTACAGATTGCCCAGCAGGGTAGTGAAGGCAAAGAGCACCATGGATACAGTGATGAAAACCTTAGCCACGCCGCCCATGGAAGCAGCCAAAGCAGTTTGCACATAGGGCGCACCGGCTAATTCCTTCACCGGCTCTACACCGGAGGTCATGCACATAAAGGCAGTGGCAGTGCAAATGAGCAGAGTGTCGATAAATACGGACAGCATTTGTACCAAGCCCTGCTTTACAGGATGGGATACATCTGCAGCAGCGGCCGCGTTAGGCGCAGAGCCCACGCCTGCCTCATTGGAGTACAGGCCACGCTTGATGCCGAACATCACGCAGGAGCCAGCAAAGCCGGAGAAAATAGCCTGAAAATCAAAGGCTTGGCTAAAGATTTTGCCCACAACTGCAGGTAGCTGGTCAATATTGATCAAAGTCAGCACGAAGGCCACAGAAATATAAATTACGCCCATGATGGGTACCAGGGTAGAGGTGGCTGCAATCACGCGACGACCGCCGCCAAAGAGGCAGTAGCCTACCAGCACAGCCAAAATACCACCAATTACCCACGGGGTAGTAGCTTCATTATAGAAGGAATAAGCGATAAAGGTGGACTGCAGATTATACGCGCAAAGCATATTAAAGCCCACGCCATAGGTAGCAATCAAAGCGATGCTAAAGATAACAGCCAAAGCTCTGCTGCCCAAAGCAGCCTCGATATAGTAAGCCGGACCACCGTAGCTGCCGTGCTCACCACGTTTTTTGTAAATTTGGGCCAGTGTGCTTTCGATAAAAGCAGAAGCACCGCCTACAATGGCAATAACCCACATCCAGAACACTGCACCATAGCCGCCCAAGCAAATAGCGGTGGAAATACCGATAATATTGCCCGTGCCTACGCGAGAAGCAGTAGAAACCATCAAGGCCTGGAAGGAAGAAACGGCATCTGCCCCCACCGGCTTTTCCAAAATCACGCGAATAGTTTCCTTGAACATACGCAGCTGCACCAAGCGCGTGCGCAGAGTGTAGTACAAGCCCACTGCCACCAACATAACAATCAGCAGATAGCTGTACATAAAATTACTAATCGCCCCAACAATACTTGCAAACATCACAAAACCTCCTCGTAAAATTCTTACCTTAATATTATAGCATATTTTTATCCCCTAAGAAAACATTTATCCCCTCCGATTAGCTTGCAATTCTGTAAAGGGATATGTCTTTTCACGGGATAAATGTACTTCTATTCTAGGCAACAAAAAAGGAGACTACCCTAATAGATAGTCTCCCTAAGCTTCAGTATTGCTTAAGCTACAAGCAAGCCTTATTTAGCACGCAAAGCACGGCTAATTTCTTGGCGCACAGCGCGGCCAAATTCTTCATGAGCCCAGTCCCAACGAGAGGTCAAGGCTTCATCAATTTCCTTACCGCCCTTCAGGTTGTGCACATAATATACGCCATTCAAACGATTATAAGCAAAGGCCTTGCCCTCCAGCTCCAGCTTCAGCACACGCTCGCCAGTACGATTCAAGGGCTTACGAGCAAGCTTATCCAGCTGCATAGCAAATACCACATCCACATCGCCTTCCTTGGCAATCTTTTCTAAGCTTTTTTGGTCAATGCCTGCAGTATTGATTTTAGCATTTTCAAAGGCCTGCGTCAGTTGGTCGTTTTCAACTAAAACAAAGCCAGGCTGTGCCTTGATAGCGTTAATAGCTTGCTTATAATATACCTGGTTAGCTAGCTCGTCGCCCTCCACATTGTTCACCAAGGGCAGCAAAGCTACAGTAGCAGCTTCAGCAGCATTTAAGCAGGGAATAGTGAAGCAAATTGCCAAAACAGTCATCAAAAGATAACGTAATACTTTTTTCATTAGATGAATCCTCCTCATTTGCAAATCAAAGATAGCAATATTCTAGCATAAATAGTCAATATTGAACAGTGTAGGAGCAGGAATTTTTAGCAAAAGAAGAGAAATATGCTTCTAAAATAAACACATTTGAGGTGATTTTAGATGGCCACCCCCGCTAAAGCAGCTCCGCGCATTCAATATATAGATGGTCTCAAGCTGATTATGTGCTACATGATTATGCTGATTCATTTTACCATTGCCTATTTTCCTGATGGTTACATCAGCTTTGGCAGTAACTATACGGCAGCAGAGCGCATCCCCGCTTTTTGGGATGGACTTCCCTATTCCATCTATACTAATTCGCCCTTTCCCCTACACATTTTCTTCGCTCTCGCTGCAGTGCTGCCCACCATCTCCTTTTTTAGGTCTAAGGAGCCTTATGTCTCACTCCAGCGTCAGGCCATCAAGCGTTATTTTCGCTTTATGATTCCCGTGGCCGCTGCTATTATAGGAACATCCTTATTGCATACCTGCGGCATTCTCGACTTTAAGGAACTGGCTCAGCTCAACAACTCTCCTTGGTGCTTATCCATTGAGCCCAAGGCTATGCCATGGCCCACTCTGCTGTATCATGCCTTGGTCCAATGCTATTTTGAAAACGGTGGCGACATTTTAACAGTAATGTGGTGTATGTACATCATCTTCTTGGGCTCCATGCTCACGCTGGCGCTGTTGGCGCTCTTTGGCAGTAGTCCCTTCCGCAAATGGCTCTACCTCGCCAGCGTTCTTCTCCTGCTTGCCTATCCCACCTATGCCTCCTTCATCGTAGGCATTGCCTGTGGCGATTTTTACGTGCATCATTTGGAAAAAAGCTCCTTCAGCAATAGCCAAAAAGCTCTTTTATCCTGGCTTTTACTAGTTATGGGTATTATCATCGGCTATATGCCAGATTTTCTGTTCCCTGCGCCCATCACCCCGTTTTATGCCTACGCTGTGGCATCGGGCATGATCATCTTATCGCTAATGTTTAATTCCTTCCTGCAGGGCATCTTATCTAAGCCCTTCCTCGTGCACCATGCCAAGTATTCCTTCTCCGTACTTTTGGTGCATATTTGTGTATTAGCCGGAGTAAGCAAATATATCTATCAAGCACTGCAACCACTAACGAACAGCCATCTTCTGAGCTTCGCACTATGCTTTAGCATTTGTGTTGTTATTACCCAGCTACTGGCTATGGTCTTTTATCAGCTTTTCGAAAAGCCTTCCCAAGCCTTGGCTGATTTCGTTTATCAAGCAACCCGCACGCCCAAGATATAATTAATAAACTGCTGGGCGGTGCGGCCGGAAACGCCACCATGGTTCAGCTCGAATTTCTTTGCTTCGGCGCAGAGCTCTTCATCGCTCATCTCAATACCAGCCTTATGAGCCAGCTCCACTACGATATTGTAGAATTCCTTTTGGTCCGGCTGGCCGTAGTAAATGGTGCAGCCAAAGCGATTTACAAGGCTCAGCTTCTCCTGCATGGTATCGGACTTGTAGATGCCCTCGTTATGGGTTACATCATTGCGGTCCTTCCAGGTCTCGTTAATCAAATGACGACGATTGCTGGTAGCGTAAATCAAAATATTGCTAGGACGCACCTCTAGACCGCCCTCGATAATGGCCTTTAAATATTTATATTCTGTCTCGAATTCTTCAAAGGAAAGGTCGTCCATATAAATGACAAAGCGATAATTGCGGCTCTTGATTTGGGCAATAATAGCGGACAAATCCTGAAATTGATGCTTATAAATTTCAATCATGCGTAGGCCCTGGTCATAGTATTGATTAATCAAAGCCTTAATGCTGCTGGATTTGCCCGTGCCGCTGTCACCAAAAAGAAGCACATTGTTGGCAGGACGGCCCTCCACGAAGGCCTCCGTATTCTCCCGCAAGGCTTGCTTTTGACGCTCGTAGCCAATGAGGTCGTCAAAGGTAATGAGCTCGGTGTTGGAAATGGGCACCAGCTCCACCTGATTGCCCTTGTGGTCAATGCGAAAGGCCTTGTTCAGCCCCAGCTTGCCCACACCATAAGCCTCGTAAAAAGCAGTTACCAGCTCATAAAAAGCCTCCGCCGTAGCTGCCTGCTCCAGCTTTTCGCTCAGGCCCTGCACCTTCTCGCTGATATTCTTGTTAAAGCGTGTTTCCTTTTTCGCTACGGCCTTGTAATTGGTAATGATGTCAAAGCAATTAATGCCCAATGCCTCTTCTAAAGCGGTAAAATCATAATCGAAAAGCGCCTTAAAAATGGCAAAGTCGTTCATGGCCAACGCATTAACACTACCCTCGCAGGCGCCCTCCTTCTCACAGGTAATGGCAAAGGGAGTCTCCACGCTCACCAAAAGATAAGTCAAATAATTATGCCACAGATTCTTATTAAAGCCATAGACAGTAGCGATATCCAGCAGCTTGTGGATTTGGTCATAAACCTTACCAATGACCTCTTCCTTATTATAGCTACCGAATTCTACCTGAGCACACACTTCAGCCAGCGGCATTAGAATATTATCCGCAGGCAGATTGCGGTAAACGATTAATTTTGAAACTAACTTATGCATATTCCCCTCCATATTTAAATTACAATTTTTATTTTATAATACTACTTCTTTGTGTGCACAAAGAAGTAGCAAGAAATGCACCAGCATTGCA
>CAMFET010000101.1 GCA_945949475.1 uncultured Phascolarctobacterium sp. | reverse complement strand
CTATATTCTTTCTATCATCCGTATAGCTCACGTACACATCCTCCCCCGCCGCAATAATCGCCGGATAGGAAAACTCGCCCTGTGCCGTCTCCAAATCGCACAGCCTCGTCCAGCTTACGCCATCATCCTCGCTGATAAACAAACTCAAGGGAGAACGCATGCCCCAATTGGCGGCCACAGGATTGCACGCCAAAACCAGCCTGCCATCTTGTAAGCGCACCACATCCAGTCCGCTGTTATTATTGGGCAGCGCTGTAGCATACGCATCGCTCCAGCTCGCGCCCTCGTCCTCGCTATCGGCGCGATACACAAAGCCCTCGCTGCTGCGCAGCAGCATGTGCACGCCGCCATCCGCGCTTTGCCACAGGCTGGGCTGAATCACGCCCCGCCCGTAAAAGGACTGCGCGCTCACGGCTATATCGCTTTCCGCCGTCTTTTCGCCAGCCTCATAACGCAAATTAGCAATCGCCACGGGGCTAGACTTGCGCCAAGTGCGCCCATCGTCATCGCTAATATCGGCAAAGGCCTGCCAAATGCCGTGCTCCGTGCTAGCGCCCGCCAGCACGCGTCCGCTTGCTAGTCTAATCGGCTTGTTACGCACGGGGCCCCGCCCGCCGCTCACATCGCCCGGCACCAGCTCCGCTGGCTCGCTCCAGCTTACGCCATCATCTGCGGACTGCATCACAAGCGTGCGCCAGCTGGCAATCTGCTGGCCTTGCTTATAAAACAGCAGCAGCGTGCCGTCCTCGCGGTAAAACAGCACGGGATTCCAGTTGGCAGCTGCCCCGTCGGCCAGCTTCACCGGCGCACTCCAGCCTGTATCATCCACACGCCGTGCTCCATAAATGGCCACATCGGCTTCGCCCTCGTGGCTGCCACTAAACCAGCAGCACAGCAAACCACCGTTTTTAAGCATCACCAATGTAGAAGCATGACAAAAATTTTGCTCTAAATGATTAATAATTAGTTCCTTCTTCATAAGCATCTAAACCTAAATTCATACCCAAATCTAAACCCAAATTTATATCTAAATTTAGTCCAACCCTCTCAACGCCCACACGCTGATAGCTTAATAACGACCAATCGTTGCATCGCTATTACTAGCTTAAGTAGCCATAGCTTTACTATTTAATTTTAACATAACCCCATTCCCTATTCAACAAGGTATTATTTAACAAATAGCAGCCCAATTACCCCATCAAGAAATATATACAAAAAAGCCTCATAAGCTTTAAGTGCCAGCACACCCAAACCTACGAGGCTATTTATCCATTTAGTATAGCAGTAAATGCTACTGCTTCTGCAAAAATATAATCTGAATAATATTATTTTCTCATTCTCTTGTTTAATTCATCAAAGAGCACATCATTGAGCACGCGAATATAGGTGCCCTTCATACCCAGGGACTTAGTCTCGATAAGGCCAGCACTTTCGAACTTACGTAGTGCATTGACAATAACAGAACGGGTAATGCCCACACGGTCCGCAATTTTAGAAGCGACCAACAAGCCTTCAGAGCCGTTTAACTCGCTCAAAATATTAACGATGGCTTCCATTTCAGAATAGCTCAGAGTATCAAAGGCTACCTGAACCATGGCCTTCTTGCGAGCATCCTCGGCAATCATGGATTCTCTGTCGTGCAGAATTTCTACACCAAGCACGGTGGCAGCGTACTCAGCCAGCAGCAAATCCTCATCATCAAATTTTGCATCATATTTAGCTACAATTAAGGTACCAATGCGCTCGCCATTGCCATAAATAGGTACAACAGTGGTCATCTTATCCTTAAAAATGCATTTAGTATTATCAACGAAGGAACAATTTTGATTTTCATGAGGAATATTAGCCAAGGTTTCTTTTACACGCATGATAAAGGTCAAATAATCAAACGGAAAGGCATTCTTGTCCAGCACCTGTTCACGCATGATATCACATTCAAATTCATGAATCAGGGCATAGCCCTTAACCTCACCACTGCTACCAACAATATAAGTATTAGCTTTAATAATACTACACAATAATTTGGCGATATCATAGTATTCTACCTTATCGCCCTTTTGTAATAGTCTGTTAATTTGTCTAGTCTTCTCTAATAATTCCATTATTGTCCTCCTCATTTAAATTAAGCTCTAGGATGATTCTTTTTGTAAACAGCAATAATGCGTTCTGAAGTTACATGGGTATAAATCTGTGTTGTTGATAAATTAGCATGCCCCAAAAGCTCCTGCACCGCCCTAAGATCAGCACCATGTGCCAATAAATGAGTAGCAAAGGTGTGGCGTATAGTGTGGGGACTAACCTGCTTGCGCAAGGCCAATTGGGAAATATACTTATCCAAAACCCTTCGCACACTGCGGTCCGTCAAAGCACCGCCTCGATTATTTACAAAAACAAAATCGTGCTGCTCCGTGCGATAGCGCTTCATAAGCTCCACGCGATAAGGCAGGTAAGCAGCTACAGCCTCACAACAGCTATGCCCCAAGGGGATTAAGCGCTCCTTATTGCCCTTGCCCAGAACAATAACAAAGCGATTACCTAAATCCATACGCGACAAGGTTAAGCCCACTAGCTCACTTACACGGCAGCCCGTAGCATAAAGCAGCTCTAAAATAGCCCGGTCCCGCCGCCCTAGGGGCTTGTCATCGGGTAAGGTTAGTAGCTCGTCCACCTCCACCTCTTCTAAAAAGGTGGGTAAGCGTTTATCCAGCTTTGGCGAACGCACCTTAGCCAAGGGACTGGTCTCAAGAATAGCTTCACGAACTAAAAACTTATAAAAGGAACGCAGGGCCGAAACCCGCCTCGCCACTGTTCTACGCGCATATCCCTGTTCATTGAGATAAGCAAGATAAGCCCTTATATCCAAGGAGCTTGCCTGCTCCCAAACGAAGCCTGTGCCAACGCGCTGCTGCATAAAGGCAGCAAAGCTTGTTAGGTCCTTCTGATAATTAGTGATGGTCAGTTGTGAGCAAGCCTTTTCAACCGTTAAATAGTTCAAAAATTTTTGTGTATAAAGCTCCAAAGTAGTTGTCATGCTTTCCAACTCCTTTGAGCATATATTATCACAAAAATCTTCAGAATTCAAGTATTTATTTGAATTGTATACAATATTCTAATTCGTGCCTTTTTTATAAAAAGAAAAACAGTGCCCACGCAGAGCACTGTTCGTCATTGAAGCAGCATATAGAAAAATATTATAAATATAATAAACTAATAATTCTATTCTGTCAAGGAATTTTTCCATGTTAGAGGATTTTTTTAAGCTCTTCTTTAAAGACAGCCAATGCTTCTAAGGCACGCGCTGCGATTTGAGCATTCTTTTCTCTCTTCTTGCGAATACGCACTGTCAAGGGAGGAAGCAAGCCAAAGTTAACATTCATGGGCTGAAAATTCTCCACGGCCTCGTTACTGATATATTTAGCGAGTGCACCATGGGCAGTCTCGGCCGGAAATGCTACCTTGGGCAGCTCCAGCTGTGCTCTCGCTGCGGCTAGGCCAGCCATCAATCCAGAAGCAGCCGATTCTACATAGCCTTCCACACCTGTCATCTGACCGGCGAAGTAAAAGCGCTGGTCTTGACGCAGGCAAAAATATTCATCCAAAAGCTGCGGGGAATTCAAGTAGGTATTCTTGTGCATTACGCCATAGCGCACGAATTCTGCCTTTTCCAGGCCAGGAATCATGCCAAAAACCCGCTTTTGCTCACCCCATTTAAGGTGCGTTTGAAAGCCCACAATATTATATAGTGAAGCAGCCGCATTGTCCTGGCGTAGCTGAACCACGGCATAGGCCTCCTTGCCATTGCGGGGATCAATAAGCCCCACGGGCTTTAAAGGACCGAAGCGCATGGTATCCTCACCCCTAAGAGCCATCTCTTCAATGGGCATGCAGGCTTCAAACACATCATGCTCAAAATCCTTCACAGGAGCAGCCTCGGCACTGCACAGGGCTTGCCAAAAGGCAAGATATTCTTCCTTCGTATAAAAGGGGCAATTCAAATAATCTGCCCCACCCTTATCATAGCGAGAAGCACGATAAACCTTCTCGTAATCCAAGGAATCAGCTGTCACAATGGGGGCAGCAGCATCAAAAAAGTGGAAATAATCCTTTTGTACCAGCTCTTGAATATTAGCAAACAAAGCCTCGCTAGTCAAAGGACCGCTAGCCACTATTACTGTACCCTCGAGCGACTGTAAATCGGTTACCTCTTCATAAACAATGGTAACCAAGGGATTAGCCTTAACGGCCTCCGTCACCGCAGCAGCGAAGCCGTCCCTATCCACAGCTAAGGCTCCGCCGGCAGGCACCTGATGCTTATCGGCCTGCTCCATAATGAGGGAATCCAAGCGCCGCATCTCCTCCTTCAACAGGCCCACAGCATTTTCGATATTGGCAGCGCGCAGGCTATTGCTGCACACTAGCTCGGCAAAATAATCAGTTTTATGCGCTGCGTCACTTTTAGTAGGGCGCATTTCGTGCAAAATCACGGGAATGCCGTGCTTGGTAACCTGATGCGCTGCTTCACAGCCAGCTAATCCGGCACCGATAATATGAATAGGATTCATGTAATTGTTCCTTTGCTCTCTATTTTTTAGTAGTTTTTTTAGCTTTAACAGTGCGCGTAACCTTAAGCGGGGTGGCAGCCCCAGCTTCCTTTTTGCTGGCCGCGGGGCGCACCGGTCTAGTATTGGCGCATTGCGGATTGCTACA
>CAMFET010000100.1 GCA_945949475.1 uncultured Phascolarctobacterium sp. | reverse complement strand
ACCAGCGCCATGCCAGCTTCCAAAGCCTTAGTATTAGCTTCCTCGGTTCCTTTGGGAACACGGTTCAGCACAGCCTTCAAAATCGCTTCCTTGGAAACGCATTTGGTCAGGCCAACCACAGCGCCCAAAGCAACGATATTGGCGAACAGGGCCTTGCCGCACACATTGTTAGCAGTGTGGGTGATGGGCAGGTCCACACGCTTGCCATAATTGCCGGGAACCTCGCCTACAAAGAGGGTATCGGTGATTACGGTGGTGTGCTTGTCGCAGTCAGCAGTGTATTTATTAGCTGCTTCCTGGCTCATAACCAGCAGGAAGTCGGGGTCGATAACACGGCTAAAGTAAATAGCCTCATCGCTAATAATAGCCTCAGCCTTGGAGGAGCCGCCGCGGGCTTCCGGGCCATAGGATTGGGATTGAACAGCCAGCTTGTCATCTAAGAGGGCAGCTTCTGCTAAAATGATACCAGCGGTGATTAAGCCTTGGCCGCCGGTGCCGGAAAAACGAAAGCTAGTTCTCATGATTATTTACCCTCCTGTGCACGTTTGATAATCTCATCATAAGCTGCAGTGTATTCTTGAACATCATTGTTTTCATACAGCACGCCGATGGGGAATTTGCCAGCAGCAATAGCCTCTGCCTTCTTTTCTTCGTCCATGCGGTCCCAAACAGCCTTGAGCACGCCATGGTCACGCTGCCACATCATCATTTGCGCAGGGCCACCCATTTTGTTTTGACGACCGAAGGAAATGGGGCAAGCGCTTACCACTTCAATAATGGAGAAGCCCTTGTGAGCAATACCCTTAGCAATAACGTCCACCAATTGGGGTACATGATAGGTAGTGCCGCGAGCTACATAGGTCGCACCGGCAGCCTGAGCCAAAGCCAGCAGATTGAAGCTGGGCTCGATGGTAGCGTAGGGAGCAGTGGTAGCCTTGGAGCCTTTCGGAGTCATGGGGGAATATTGACCACCGGTCATACCATAAATGCTGTTGTTATATACAACCAAAGTCAAATCGATATTACGACGAGCAGCATGAATCAGGTGGTTGCCGCCGATAGCGGTGCAGTCACCGTCGCCGCTGCACACGATAACATTCAGCTTGGGGTTACCCATTTTTACGCCGGTAGCGATGGGCAGAGCACGACCATGCAGGGTGTTGGCGGTGTTAAAGTCCAAATAGCCGGAGCTACGGCTGGAGCAGCCGATGCCGCTGATGATGGCTACATCGTCCTTTGCCAGACCTTGTTTATCAATAGCCTTTACAATAGCACCGGTGATTACACCGTTGCCACAGCCGGGGCACCAGATGTGAGGTAGACGGCCCGGACGGAAATATTTAGCGATTAAGTCTTCCATTACGCTCATTCTAATTTTCTCCTCTCATCCGATTAGGCCATAGCCTTTTTAATTTCAGCCAAAAGCTCGGCCGGAGTAGCAGATTCGTTATCATATTTAGCAAACAGGCTTACGGGAACCTTGCCTGCTACAGCGCGTTCAACCTCGAGCACATATTGGCCGCAGTTGAGCTCGTGTACCAGAATGCCCTTAACCTTGCCAGCCAAATCCTGCATTTGTTTTTCGGCGAAGGGCCAGATGGTGATGGGGCGAACAAAGCCCACCTTCAGGCCTTCTGCGCGAGCCATGTCAACAGCTTCATAAGCAGTACGAGCAGCGCCGCCGAAGGCAACTACGGCAAATTCTGCATCTTCCATGCGATAGTTTTCCACTTGCACAATATCGTCCAGATTATCGGTCAATTTAGTGCGCAGGCGGTCCTGGGATTCCTTAGTAGCAGCGCCGGTGCCCTTGGGGAAGCCGGTTTCATCATGCACAAGGCCGGTTACATGCCAACGATAGCCGCTGCCGAACGGTGCCATAGCGGGAACCTTGGAGCCATCCTCGCAGCCATAAGCCAAGTATTCTTCGGGAGCGCAGGTGGGCATTTTGCGTTCAGCCTGCGGGATTTCGTCATAGTTATCGGGCAGCTCGATTTTTTCGCGCATATGGCCGATAACCTCGTCCATCAACAGGATAACCGGGCAACGATATTTTTCGGACAGAGCCACTGCGCGCAAAGTCAGCTCGAAGCATTCGGGAACGCTGGAGGGAGAAATGGTAATCAGCCAGTGGTCGCCGTGGGTGCCCCAGCGGGTTTGCATAACCTCGCCCTGGGCCGGGGAGGTGGGTTGGCCGGTAGCAGGGCCCACACGTTGTACGTTCACGATTACGCAGGGGATTTCGGCGATGCAGGCCAGGCCCAGCATTTCCTGCTTCAGGGAGAAGCCGGGGCCGCTGGTAGCGGTCATAGCCTTTTTGCCAGCCATGGAAGCGCCAATAACGGTGCCGAGGCCTGCGATTTCGTCCTCGGTTTGCATAAATTTGCCGCCAACCTGGGGCAAACGCAGTGCCAATTGTTCAGCAATTTCAGTAGAAGGGGTGATAGGATAACCACCGTAGAATTTTACGCCGGCAGCAATCGCACCCTCAACAACTGCTTGGTTACCTTGTAACAGCAGGATTCTTGACATGGGTAACTCACTCCTTTTTTATTTATCAAGTAGGATAGCATAATCCGGACAGCGCATTTCGCATTGACCGCATTTAATGCAATTTTCTTCAGCTACGGCCTCGACCTTGCCGATTTCGCTTACTGCCAGAACCTTTTTCGGGCAGAACGCTGCACAGATACCGCAGCCCTTGCAACGCTTAGTAATTATTTTTAAGCTCATATGGTGACCTCCTCCTTATGAAACCTTAATTAAAACAGCATAGAACAGCCTAGAATATATTATATCAAAAAAAACCTTGCAATAAAGTATTTTTTATGTTTTTTCTGTACAAAATGAGCTGTTTTGGGCTGTGCATACAGTTTTTTTTCTAGAAAAACAAGTTCTGAATGACTAGAATTTAAGACTTAAATAAGCTATAATAATAAGAATAAAGAGAACGGAATTTTCTAACGAAGGGGGTATGGTGGTGAAACTGGATAAGGCATTGCCCAAGGATTTACGCATCCTCCAGGCAGCGGAGAAAATCTTCTCCATGTACGGCTATGAGAAGGCAACCTTGGACGAAATTATTGCTCTGGCTGATGTGGGCAAGGGCACTGTATATAAATATTTTGGCAATAAGGAGCAGCTATTTTATAAGCTGGTAGCCGAAAAAAATAAACCCTTCGTGCAGCGCTTGCAGCAGGCTGTGCTTGGTAAAAGCTCCCTGAAGGAAAAGATGTACGCTTATTTTTGTGAATTTGTGCGCTTTTATTACGAAAACAGTGCTCTGTGGCAGATTATTTGCTTTGAGATGCTGGGTACCTCTAACGCCTGCCGCGTGCAGAAGGTGAATGGCGTGTACCGGGTGCTGCCCCGCTATAGCCAAATTCAAATCTCGGCGGAGCTGGAGGAGCAAATCCTGCGTTACCACGAGCTTTTGCAGCAGGAATACGTAATCTTAGAGAATATTATTAGCGAGGGCTTTGCTAGCGGCCAGCTAAAGAGAACGGGCGATTTGGAAACCTCTAGCAAGTATATTTTCTTTGGGGTAGCCATGAGCATTTTTAATCCCACCCAATCCCTCAAGCAAAAGCTGCAGGCCGAAAAGGCTGCCGAAATTATCGTGGATCGCTACCTGTACGGCGAGGCCGTAGTGTGATATAATAAAACAGGTTATTTCTAAAAATCAAGCTTGGTGCGTAATGCCCAAGCTTAATTAAACAATCATAGGATGGTGAAAAAATGAAAGTATCTGCTGAAGACGTAAAGCATATTGCCCAGCTTTCCCGTTTAACCGTTCCTGCATCTGAGATGGAAGTGTTCACCGAGCAATTCAACCAGATCCTGAACTATGCCGATATTCTTGAAAAAATTGATACCACCGGTATCGAGCCCACTCCCTACGTGCTGCCCGTCAGCAACGTATTGCGTGAGGACGTTGTTAAAGAGGGCGTATCCCACGAGGATGCTCTGAAGAACGCTCCGGCTGTCCACAACGACGGCTTCAAGGTACCGCGCGTAATCGACTAAGAAGGAGGCACTACTGTGGAACTGTATAAACTTACGGCACACGAGCTCCATGATAAGCTCGTTAATAAAGAAGTCAGCTCCGTCGAATTGACCAACGCCTTGTATGCGCGTATCGACGAGGTTGAGGACAAGGTTAATGCTTATGTAACCTTGGATAAAGAAAATGCTTTGGCACAGGCTGCTAAGGTCGATGCCAAAATCGCCGCTGGCGAAGCCATCGCTCCCTTGGCTGGCGTGCCCGGCGCTATTAAAGACAATATTTGCACTAAGGGCTTACTCACTACCTGCTCTTCTAAAATGCTGAGCAATGTAGTGCCTATTTATGATGCCCATGTTATTAAAAATCTGCGTGCTGACGAAACCATTTTCCTCGGCAAGACCAATATGGACGAATTCGCCATGGGCTCCACCACCGAAACCTCCTACTATGGTCCTACCCATAACCCTTGGAATTTGGAGCGCGTTCCCGGTGGCTCCTCCGGCGGCAGCGCTGCTGCTATTGCTGCTGGCGAAGCTATTTGGACTTTGGGCTCCGATACCGGCGGCTCCATTCGTCAACCGGCTTCCTTCAACGGCTGCGTTGGCATTAAGCCCACCTATGGCCGTGTATCCCGTTATGGCTGCGTAGCCTTCGCTTCCTCCCTGGACCAAATCGGACCTATCACCCGCGACGTAACCGACGCTGCCCTGGTACTGAACACCATCTGCGGCAAGGACGAAATGGAC
>CAMFET010000099.1 GCA_945949475.1 uncultured Phascolarctobacterium sp. | reverse complement strand
AGCAAACAAATGCTATATCACGAACGAGCTGCAATTTTTAGCAAATGAGTGGCTGGTACAATGGTCTCAAGGGTTCGAAACAGTATATTGTTCTGCGAGCCAAATAGTACCCCGCAGAGGCCAATTGTACCCCACGAAATTTGCGTTAAAAAATCACCGCGAACAAGCTGATTGCCTATTACATATTACATATTACTTATTACATATTTCATACGTTATTCCAGCTCTTCCAGCCACTCACCTAGCAGCCGCTCGAACTCCTGCCACTGCCCCGCAAGCTGCTCCAGCGCCGCATCCGCCTTCGCCTGCTCCCAGCCGCGCAGCAAGGCCACCTCATAGCGCAGCTCCGGCAGCTCCGGATGCGCAGACACCAACTGCCTCAAATACTGCTCATTCACATAATCATCATGCACAAGCCCCAGCATATCCTGCAAATACTTCAAGCTACGCAGCAGCTTAGGCGACGCATTCAACTCCGGCACAGACTGCAAAGCATACCGAAAACGCTTCAGCTTAATGCGCACTCGATGCAGCTGCTCCATATCGCGTATATCACCATACTTATCCTGCAGCTGCACTAGCTTCAGCGCCCAGCCGCCTAAACGCTTGCTAAAAAACTCGTGCAAGCCAAGCTCACACTTCTCTCCAGCAGCCTGCTGCAAGGCTACCAGCATCCTCGCCAGCTCATAGCTAAGCTCGTTAAGCTGCAGCTGCTGCAAAGCCCGTGCCTGAGCCTGCTGCCGCAGCCCCTGCAACAACTGCTGCAGCTGGGGTACAGCACCCGCCCCGGGCTCCATAGTGCTCTGCACAACGGGCCGAGCCTGCTGCTGACTCAAGCTCACCGCCTGCTCAGCCTTAGCCTGACGCAGCCCCATCCGCCCGCAGGTTTGCAACAGCACATCATATTCGCGCACGCTCGAAAGCGCATCTGCCTGCTGCTTCAAAGCCAGCTTCCATACATTGGCCTCGCCAAACAACGGCTTCACCATGGATAAAACCGAGCGCAAACGGCGCAGCTTTACCCGCAGCTGACGCCACACAGTTTTTTGCAGCCCACCGCCCAAGAGCAGCTGCTCCCATAGCTTATTAATACTGTACAAATGCCAGGGCACATGGCACTGCAGCGCCGTCATCGCCGTAGTCTCGTCATAAGCAGGTAGCTTATCTAAAAAATAGCGTCCACGCAGCAAATCAATGCGCCTCGATAAATCGGGCTCTTCCAAAACAAAGCACTGCTTTCCCTCTAGCAGCCTATTGATAAACGTCAACACCCGTCCTGCAGTCATGCTGCTCCCAGCCTCATATTCCAGCACAATATCCGCTACATTCACAGGCTTGTCGCTCACTAAAAGCACACCCCACATACAAATAACACACAAATCAGCATGGGGCTGCTTCGGCACAAAGCGTGTCAGACGGCATTTATACATATCATTATCGTCAAAATACTTTTCCTTAACCTTGTAGCTCACCTTATAGCTAAGCTTGTACTCGGCTAATTCCCTTTTGACCAGCCCCACCAGCTGGGCCTGATGCTTAATATCCACACCATGCAGGCATAGCTTTGCTTTCATGGTCGATCAAACTCCTCGCAAATACGAAGTCACCCTCCCTTGCAGTAGCAACGCTGCTCACAAAAGAGGGTGCCCCATTATTATATTTTAATTATTTTATTTTTACCTCGGCCGGCATCTCCTGCCCCTGCAGCGCGGCCAAAATATTATCCACGGTCAGCATAGCCATAGCATCGCGAGTTTCATTAGTATAGCTAGCAATGTGAGGTGTAATAGTGATATTATTCAAGGTAAGCAGCTTGTGGTCCCCCGGCAAGGGCTCCGGATCCGTCACATCCAAGGCGGCATAAGCCAGCTGCCCACTCTTTAAAGCATCATACAAGGCATCCGTATCAACCACACCACCGCGACTAATATTAATAAAGCAAGCCCCCGGCTTCATCTTGGCAAAGGCAGCTGCGTTCATCATGCCCTTCGTAGAAGGATTCAAGGTAACTGCCACTAGCACAAAATCACTGGTAGCCAAAAGCTCCTCCTGGCTCAGATAAGTAACATTTAGTGCTGCATCATCGGCGCGTTGGTGGCGATTATGATAAACCACCTTTAGCTTGCTTACCTGGGCACGCTTGGCAATAGCGCTACCAATATCGCCCATGCCAATGATGCCCAAGGTTTTACCAGCCAAGGCAGTGGTCACGCCAAAGGGCTTGCGCTGCCCCCACAACCCGCTTGCCACATGAGCATGCGCCTTCACAATGCGACGCGCACTATCAATGAGCAGGGCATAGGCCAAATCGGCCACATCGTCCACCAAAACCCCCGGAGTATTGCCAACCCGCACCCCGTGAGCGTTGCACGCAGCCACATCAATATTATCATAGCCCACAGCAGATTGGGCAATAACCTTGAGCTTGGGCGCTTTGGCCAACAGCTCTTCATTAGCCTTAAAATTACTGATAGAAAAAATAGCGTCTGCCTGAGATAGCCATGCATCAAACTGCTCCTGGGGCATGCGACCGCCCTGCTGCCAGCTGAGCAAATTAACCTTATCCTTTAAAGCATCATAAGCACATTGGCGCATTTTGCCGCTGGCCATGACGGTAAATTGTTTTAAATCCATAAAGTCTCTCCTTTTACTAAAGGTGCATTAGATAGTATTAGCTACGAGGAAGGGCAACGACCGCCTTATTTTTTGGGCACAATCTCCAGCCAATAATTATCCGGATCAATAATAAAGTAAATACCCATAGCGGGATTTTCGTAGCAAATGCAGCCCATTTCCTTATGCTTAGCATGGGCAGCCTCATAATCGTCCACCACAAAGGCCAAATGGAATTCATTTTCGCCCAGATTATAGGGCTCCTTGCGGTCACGCAGCCAGGTTAACTCCAGCTGATGAGGAGTTTTGCCATCGGTCAGATATACCAAAATAAAGCTGCCGTCTGCAGCCACCTTGCGGCGTGCCTCCTTCAGTCCTAAAGCTTCCTCATAAAACTTCAAGCTTTTATCCAAATCGAGAACGTTAAAATTGTTGTGTGCAAAAGTAAATTCCATTTTTTCACCTCAAAATATATTATAATTAAAAATAAACCTGTTTAATCAGCAGGGCTGCCAAAGCAATACCGGCACATATTTTACCCAAAATAGCCAAAAAGCGCATTTTGGCCGCCTCCCACGCTAAATGAGCAGCATTTTTTTGCAGCCCGGTGCGAGCCAGCTCGTACAAAAAGGCTGTGGCGCTGGCACCCAAAACACCGCCGATAATGGAGCCCAGAATCGGGAAAACAGTTGTGCCCAGCAGCGTACCTATAAAGCCACCCAAGCCTATCAAAAACACGGCCCACCAGGAGACCTTTTCCTTTTTGATACCAAAGAGGGATACGCAAAATTCCCAGGCCTCACCCAAGGCATAGATTAACACCATTGCTGAAAGAATTCTGCCATTGAAATACATTGCCTCATCAAAAAAAGCAAAGCCCAAGCCTGATAACAAGAGAATGCTATTTCCCGGTAAGTCAAATATTGTCAGCAGCGGACACAGCACAGCTAGCAGTCCCGCAAAAACTCTTTCAACCAAAAATTCCATGGTATTAGTATGCCTCCGTGTTTTTATTAGCACTATTATACCATAACACCATGAACAGATGGACACCTATATGTCACAGAAAAGCGAAATAATTGTAAAATCATTGTCTATTACAACAGAAAATGCTACAATGAATGAGGAAATACAATTATGAAAGGAGGCATCACCTTGAACGACATGTTCCTAATCGTGAAGCCTTGGCTCCCCTCCCTTGGTGCCTTCTGCTTTTTCACCTTTTTGCGTTATGTCTACAAGCATTTTTTGCTCAAGCTTTTACACCGTATTACCAATATTATCTCCTTTAAAAATGGCGAGGACCTGATAGATGCGTTCCAGCATCCTATCAACGTCTTTTTGTATGTGGCCGGCTTTTATGCCGCTATGAATTTAGCCCCTCTAGATACTAACTATTGGCTCACCTTTTTAGATCGCCTCATGCGCAGCACCATCGTGCTCTGCTTCTTTTGGGGCTGCTACAATGTCAGCGACACCACCCATGGTATTATGATGGACGTTTTGGCCAAAGCGGGCATTCGCCCAGAGGATTCCCTCTCCAACATTTGCTCCACCGCCATGCGCCTCGTGATTATTGTGCTGTGCTTCGTAACTGTGGCCAAGGAATGGAATTATGATATCAGCGGCTTTATCGCTTCCTTGAGTATTGGCTCCTTGGCCGTGGCCTTTGCCGCCAAGGATGCCCTAGCCAATGTTTTTGGCAGCTTGGTAATCCTATTGGATAGGCCCTTTAAGGTGGGCGACTGGGTTTTGGCCAACGGCATTGAAGGCATCGTAGAAAAGATTTCCTTCCGCAGCACCTGTATCCGCACCTTTCCCCAGGAGCTGGTGTATGTGCCCAACTCGCTTTTGAGTAATACGCCCATCACCAATTTTACCATGCGCGAAAAGCGGCGCATTGACTTCACTTTGGGCTTGACCTATAGCAGCACCGCCAGCCAAATTGAAGAGCTCGTGGCGAAGCTCAAGGAATACCTGGCCAGCAATGACAAGCTCTATCAGGACGATATTCGCGTCCATTTTGTTAATTATAACGAAAGCAGCTTGGATGTACGCGTTACCTGCTACGCTCGCACCGGCAGCCAAGTAGAATATTTGAATATCCTGCAGGAAATCAACCTCAAGATTATGAGTATTCTAGAAGAGGT
>CAMFET010000098.1 GCA_945949475.1 uncultured Phascolarctobacterium sp. | reverse complement strand
GATATTTACGCAGTTGATAGATATGGCAATCACTTTAATGTAGAGGTTCAGCGCACGAATTCAGGTGCTATACCAAAGAGAGCGCGCTACCATGCAGATATGATTGATGTTAATCATTTGGCTGCAGGGGAGGATTATGCTGCGCTGAAGGAGACGTATGTAATTTTCATTACAGAACATGATGTTCTACAGGAAGATAGGATTATAAGCCGCATAGAAAGAACCATTCAGGAAAGTGGCAAGCTATTTAACGATGGCTCGCATATAGTTTATGTGAATGGTGCTAAGCGCGGCAACGATAGTGAATTGGCAAGGTTGATGCAGGACTTTTTCTGCAGCAATCCAGATGATATGCATAATCAAAAGCTGGCACAAAGGGCCAGGTACTTGAAGTTTAACGAAGGAGGCGTAACGGAAATGTGTGAACTGATGGAAGAATTGGCTAGGGAAGAAGCGGAAAGAGCAGCAAAGAAGGCAGCTTATAAAAAAAGTATTAAGATTGCCCAGAATCTTATATTGGCAGGTGCAAGTATTGATTTAGTTGTACAAGGAACCCAATTGCCCCGCGAAGAGGTAGAAGCAATTGCTAAACGCTTAGGCAAATTAATTGCGTAAGCAAGACAGTTCTCTATAAATAATAAAATCATACTGAAGAGCAGCAAAAGCTTCTGCTCCTGTTGTGATTTAAATGGCTAAATAAAACGCCCCAGCGCGGCGAGAGATGGTTGTGGTAATCATATTTCGCTGCGCCGGGGCTTTTTTGTATCCTGAAGCGTTTCTTATTATGAGGGGGACGTTTTTTCAGGCATAATCTCAAATAAATAGTGTACAAGATATCAAAACATGTTATAATAGCAGTAGGCATTTTTCACGAAAATGGAGGTTGTTTCAATGCAAAAAATTGATCAGGCTTGTGTTAATACTCTGCGCTTCTTGGCTGCGGACCAGGTAGAGAAGGCTAAGTCCGGCCATCCCGGCTTCCCCTTGGGCACCGCACCCTTAATGTATACTATTTGGGATCGCTATATGAGCTATAATCCCGCAAACCCCAACTGGTTTAACCGCGACCGCTTTATTCTGTCCCCCGGTCATGGCAGCGCGCTTTTATATGCAATGCTGCATTTGGCTGGCTACGACCTGCCCTTGGAAGAGCTGCAAAACTTCCGTCAATGGGGCAGCAAAACCCCCGGCCATCCTGAATATGGCCTGACTCCCGGCGTTGATGTATCCACCGGCCCCTTGGGTCATGGCTTTGCCATGGGCGTGGGCTTTGCAATTGCTGAAGCTATGCTGGCTGGCAAATATAATAAACCTGATTTCCCCGTAGTTAATCACTATACCTATGGCCTGACTTCTGACGGCGATTTGATGGAAGGCGTTTCCTGTGAAGCTGCTTCCTTAGCCGGCACTTTGGGCTTGGGTAAATTGATTTACTTATATGACGATAATAAGATTACCATCGAAGGCGATACTTCCATCGCTTTCACTGAGGATGTAGAAGCACGCTTTAAGGCTTATGGCTGGCAGGTGCTGCGTGTAGCTGATTCCGAGGATGTAGAGGCTATGGCTGCTGCTATTAAAGAGGCTCAGGCTGATACTACTCATCCGTCCTTGATTATTGTACGCACTCACATTGGCTTTGGCAGCCCCAAACAGGATAGCCCCTCCTGCCATGGCGAGCCCTTGGGCGCAGATGCTTTGGCAGCAACTAAGGAGAAGGCTGGTTGGCCGCAGGAAATGTTCTATGTTCCGGCAGAAGCGAAGGAGCATTTTGCAGCTAAGCTGCCCGCTTGCGCTAAGGCAGAGGCCGATTGGAACGCTTTGATGGACGATTACAAGGCTTGCTATCCCGAGCTGGCAGCTGAATTGGCTGACCGCATGGCTGGAAAGATTAACGTAGATTTGGAAGCCTTGGAAGCAATCTTTAAGGAGCAAACCAAGAGTGCAACCCGCGCCTCCAGTGGCGACGTAATCCAAAAGCTGGCTGAGCAGGTTCCTGCTTTGGTTGGCGGCAGTGCTGACTTGGGCCCCTCCAATAAAACCGTGATGAAGGCTGGCGGCTATTTCTCCAAGCTGGACCACAAGGGACGCAATATTCACTTTGGCGTGCGCGAGCATGCTATGGGCACCGTTTTAAACGGCTTGGCTCTGCACGGTGGCTTTGTTCCCTTTGGCGGCACCTTCCTGGTATTTGCCGACTTCCTGCGTCCTACCATTCGTATGGCTGCTCTTATGGGCATTCAATCCATTTTCGTATTGACCCATGACTCCATTGCTCTGGGTGAGGATGGACCGACCCATCAACCCATCGAAACTACTATGGGCCTGCGCCTGATCCCCAATGTTTCCGTAATTCGTCCGGCCGATGCTTTGGAAACTGCTGTGGCTTGGCAACAGGCTTGCTTGAATAAAACCAAACCGACCTGCTTGCTTTTGAGCCGTCAAAACCTGCCCGTTATGCACGAATATGCAGCTGTTATTCACGAAAATGCTGCTAAGGGTGCGTATGTGCTGAGCCCGGCTAAGGAAGCTGCTAAAGTAATTTTGATTGGTACCGGCAGCGAGGTAGAATTGGCTCTGAAGGCACAGGCTAAGCTGGCTGAGGAAGGCATTGACGCTAGCGTAGTATCCATGCCCAGCTGGGATTTGTTCGACGCTCAAAGCGAGGAATATAAGGAAAGCGTATTGCCCGCAGGCGTTACTAAATTTGCTGTGGAAGCAGGCGTGCCCTATGGCTGGAGCCGCTACACCGGCAGCGAAAAGAATGTGCTTGGCATTACCACCTTCGGTGCATCCGCTCCTGGCGGCGTAATGCTGGAAAAATATGGCTTCACTGTGGATAACCTGGTTGCTAAGGTTAAAGCAGTGCTGTAAGCTGCGTAAGTAAAGCTTTGGACCGGGGATGCAGTGCGTCCCCGGTTTTTTTAAAGAGATAGTTATTATTGAAAAGCTTTGAGAAAGGGGAATTCCCATGTTAAAGCATTTATTGACCATTGCTGGTAGTGATTCCAGCGGTGGTGCAGGCATTCAGGCCGATTTGAAAACCTTTGCTGCCCATGGCACCTTTGGCATGAGCGTGATTACTGCGGTGACGGCGCAAAATACTTGTGGTGTGACCATGGTGCAGGATATTACGCCAGAGGTAGTAGAAGCGCAGATTGCTGCAGTTTTTGATGATATTAGGGTGGATGCTGTGAAAATCGGCATGCTATCCCGTCCCGAGACCATTAGGGCTATCGCTGCCAGCCTGCGCAAATATCAGCCGAAGATTATCGTGCTCGACCCGGTGATGATTTCTAAGAGTGGCTTTCCCTTGCTGCAGCCTGAGGCTTGTGAGACCTTGATTGACGAGCTACTGCCCTTGGCAACGCTGGTGACCCCGAATCTGCCGGAGGCAGAGGCCATTAGCGGCATGAAGGTCACTAAAAAAGAAGAAATGCGTCCTGTAGCGGAAAAAATTATTTCCCTGGGAGCTAAGGCTGTACTTGTTAAGGGCGGTCATTTGAGTGACACCGCAGATGACTTGCTTTTTGATGGGCAACAGGAAAAATGGTTTGCCGGTGAGCGCATTGCTACTAAAAATACCCATGGCACTGGCTGCACGCTCTCGAGCAGCTTGGCAGCAAATTTAGCTAAGGGTTTGAGCCTTGAGGAGGCAGTGCAGGCCTCTAAGGCTTATGTAACCGAGGCTATTGCCCATGGCATCAGCTTGGGCAGTGGCTGTGGCCCAACCCATCATTTTGTGGATTTATATAGAAAGGCAGGTTTTTTGGAATAATGGAATTAACAAATGTTTTTGGTGAGCTAGTGGAGAAACTGCGTCAAAAAAAGCCCGTAATTCATGAAATCACCAATTATGTAACCGCCGAAAGCTGTGCCGATGTGGCCTTGGCAGCAGGTGCTTCCCCGGTCATGGCCGATGAGCCGGAGGAGGTAGAGGAGATTACTGCCGGCGCTGATGCTTTAGTATTAAATCTGGGCACTATTAGCTTTAATAAGCAAATTGCCATGGAGCGCGCTGCAGCTGCAGCCAAAAAGAAGGGGATACCGGTAGTGCTGGACCCAGTAGGTGTGATGGCATCCACAATGCGCTTGAACTTCGCGCTGCAGCTTTTAAATAAGGGCTATATCGATATCGTGCGTGGTAATTATAGCGAATGCAATGCGCTTTTGACCGGTAGTGCTGCTGGTCATGGTGTGGATAATTTAGAGGGCGAAACCGAAGAGGGCGTAGCCTTGAAGGTAGCTAAGGATGCTGCGAAAAAGTTTAACTGCGTTTTTGCGCTTACCGGTGCCATTGACAATATTTCCAATGGCAAGCAGGCGGTAGTTTTGAATAATGGTCATCCGCTGCTGCAGGATATCACCGGCAGTGGCTGCATGACCAGTACCTTGGTAGCCTGCTGCGCTGCAGTAACCAAGGATATGATGGTCGCTGCGGCCTTAGGCGTAGTAATCATGGGACAAAGCGCCGAGCTGGCGGCTAATTTCTTAGAGAAAAAGGATGGTCCCGGCATGTTTAAGGTGCGCTTATTGGACTGCATTTATCACATTACTACCAAATGGAATTTGGTAAAAATGAAGCCTGAAGAAAAGGTTTCCTAATGCTTATGGACGAACGAAAAAAATTTGCTAAGCAAGCAATAGACTATAGCATTTATTTACTAACGGATGACGCATGTCTCAAGGGACGCCCGCTTTTGGCCTGTGTGGAGCAGGCTTTGCAGGGTGGTGTAACCCTTGTGCAATATCCCTCCAAATTCAAGGATGGCGGACCTATGTAC
>CAMFET010000097.1 GCA_945949475.1 uncultured Phascolarctobacterium sp. | reverse complement strand
CATAGTCCCTCATTCAGCTCTTCTAATATTGTTCCTGTTTAAGAACACTATACTCTTTTCTGCCATCTTTGTCAACAAAAAATTATTATTTTTGCGAAAAATATAGGACAGCCCCTCCAAAGAGCTGTCCATAGCCACTTTATGCCTTATTGTGATGACTTTTCTTATCCAAATCCAAGAGTCGTGCTGCCTCAAGGTCATCCAACCGCTCCACATCCCGCAAGCGCTTAGACATCTGGTTGCTGCGTGTCGTAATCAAATTATCCAGCTCCTTGCTGGTGGAATCAAGGTATCTTTGCATTTTAGTAAGAGACTCCTCAAACTTACCAAACTCTGTTTTGACAGCACCCAAAATCTCCCAAGCATAGTTGGATTTTTGTTGGATGGCCAGTGTTTTAAAGCCCATTTGCAGGCTGTTCAAAAGCGCCGCCATCGTGCTCGGACCAGCCACATTCACTTGATAATCACGCTGCAGCAGCTCCACCATGCCGCGGCTCACAACCTCGGCATAAAGGCCCTCTGCCGGCAGGAACATAATGGCGAAGTTGGTCGTATAAGGCACTGCCACATATTTCGTGCGAATATCCTTGGCTTCACTTTTAATAACAGCTTCCAGATTTTTGTAAGCAGCCTCCACAGCTTTGCGGTCACCACTTTCTTGAGCATCTCGCAGCTGAGCATAGGTTTCCGCAGGAAATTTGGAATCAATGGGCAGATACACAGTGCCATCCTCATGGGGCAGCTTCACGGCAAACTCCACGCGCTCGCTGCTTTTCGGCACCGTGGCCACATTGGTAGCGTATTGCTCCGGCGCAAGAATCTCCGCCAAAATAGCTGCCAATTGATACTCGCCCAAATTGCCACGCGTTTTCACGCCGCTCATAATCTTTTTTAAGCCGCCCACATCATTGGCAAGGCTCTGCATCTCGCCCAAGCCCTTGTAGACCTGCTCCAGCTGGGAGCTGACTGTTTTAAAGGATTCACTGATGCGCTTTTCCAAGGTCGTTTGCAGCTTTTCATCCACAGTACCGCGAATTTCCTCCAACTGCTCCTTGAGGATGAAAAGCATGTTTTCCTGCTTGGTACGCATACTTTTTTCCAGCTGCTCCAGCTGCTGCCTTTGCGCCTCCATGGCCAGCCTTTGATTATCCTTCAAAAGCTCGCTTAATTGGGCAATAGCCTGCACATTGCTGCTACCCAAGCCCTGAATGCCGCTGCTAATGTCCTGCTTCAAGCCAAAGAGCTGCTGCTCCAATTCCTTGCGCAGTGCATCCTGAGGGCTGTGCTGCTCGATACGATTTAATTTGCTCCAAAGCAGAACTACTAATATAGCAAGCACTATGGCAATAACGAGAATTACAAGTAACAAAATCTGCTCCAACGGCATATACTACACCTCTTTTCTAAAGTCTTAACATATGTTTACTATACTACGTTCTGTGCTTTTTGGCAAGAGCATTTGGAATAGTTAACACACGTACTTTGACTTAAATAGCTAACGCTGCGCCTAAAAGCGGCTAATAAAAAGAGCCATACCATAAAATAATGGTACAGCTCTCATAAATCTTTTACTTCACAGCCTCATTAAAGCTATTGGTCAGCTTAGCAAAATCCTCCAAGCTCAGTGTTTCCGCCCTGCGCTTGCCGTCTACGCCGGCAAGCTCCAGCCACTTGGCTACCTGCTCGGACTTGATACCCATATTTTTTAAAGAATTGCTGAGCATCTTGCGACGCAGGGAAAAGGCTGCCTTAACCACGCGGAAGAACAAGCCTTCGTCGCACACCTCTACAGGCGGCTTTTCGCGACGCTTGCACACAATGACAGCTGAATCCACTGCCGGTGCAGGGATAAAGGATGTGGGCGGTACGATAAAGGCGATTTTCGGCTCGGTGTAATACTGAATCGCCACGGAAAGAGCGCCATACTCCTTGCCCCCGGGCTGGGCTGCCATGCGCTCGGCCACTTCCTTTTGTACCATAGCCACCAAGCGCTCCATGGGCAAGCGCTTTTCCAAAAGGGCGAAGATGATAGGCGTGGTGATGTAATAGGGCAGATTGGCGCACACCTTAAAGCTAGGCGCACCAACCTCCTCCATAATATTCACTTTGAGAATATCTCCGTGCACCACACGCACATTATCATAGCCATTCAGGGTTGTTGCCAAAACCGGCAGCAGTCTGGTGTCCAGTTCCACGGCCACTACCCTAGCTTTGCTTTCCGCCAGGCCCTGTGTTAGGGTGCCAATGCCGGGGCCCACCTCCAACACTGTGTCTGCCTCGCTAAGTTCAGCAGCTGCCACAATTTGGTGCACCACATTTTCGTCAATCAAAAAGTTCTGTCCCAGTTTTTTATCTGCCCGCAGCTTAAAGCGGTTCAAAATATGCTGTGTCACCTGAGGTGACGCGATAATCGGTTTATCCAAAATTCACTCTCCTATTTTTGCCAATGCTGTCAAAAATTCCTCACGGCTTACACCATAATGATTCAGGCGCTCCAAAAAACGTTTAGCGTTACCATAACCAATGCCCAGCTCTGCCCCCAAGGCATCGCGCCGAGCGGCGGCGCTAGGACTACCATTTAAAGCATATGTAAACAAATCCATATGGGTAAATTCTGCCTGAGGACGATACTCATGGTGGCGCACCTTGGCCAGCGCTGCCAGAATTGCCTCTGGCTGAGCCTGCTCCACACCCACATCATTATTAGCAGTGGCCTGTACCTTGGGAATAAAGGCCTGCCCTGCCTCCGGAAAACGTTCTGTCAAAAACTTGCGAATTCTCTCCCCTGCTCCATCCGGGTCCGTCAGAATGATAATGCCCCTTTTTTTATAGGCTGCTTCAATCTGCCGTAATGTATGGGGAGCTAGAGTAAAGCCACCTGTTTCAATGGTATCTGCCTCCAGTGCCTTGCGGATAGCAACAGTATCCATCTTGCCTTCCACTACCAAAACTTCTTTTAACATTAAAAATCTACCTCATTCAGCCAAAATATACACATCAACATGCCGCCTACCCCATTGGATAGCTCTGTTGTAGCTATTAAAGAATAAATCTATGCGGTGGTGTAGCATATCGCCACCAGTATCCCCTGCCATGGCCATGCCATAGCCAGGAATATACATTTTGGTATAATAGGGTATCATTCTAGGATCAACTGCCACAATGCCCTCGTAAGGTACCAATCCAATGGAGGTGCGGTTACCCGTTGCCACATAGGCAGTGGCCTCCGCAGTGATTTTTTTCGTATAGCGCTTATAGCCCTCCGGAGTATACACGCTCATGGCCATGCCCTTGCGAATAATCTTCGTTTCCGGCTCCATTGTTACCCTTCTGGTCAACTCCTGCAGAGAATGGGTGCCATCCTTATGCTTTATCTTTTTGGAAACTACAGTCTGCTTGCCCTCCTTGCCAGGATGCGCAATTTTTTCATTACCAAAAATCACTTCATGGTCTTCTTCATATTTGACAGGAAAATCCATGCTCTCTTCACTAAACTCCAGCTCTTCACCCTTGCCCAAGACAAAGATTTGCATGCCAGCTTCAAGCGCCGATTGCGGTTCTGGATAAACTCTTTCCTTATGATAGGAGATGCCGACTGACATCAGGGCCTCGCCAACTGTGGCCTTAGAACTCCTATATTCCTTCGTTTCCTCTCCTCGAATTACTACAAAGGGAATAGCACGCACTACCTGAATCACGCTGCCGTCCTGCACTCTTTTATTAGCTCCCTTGAGCCTCCAGCCGTCGCCAGGTGCCAACACTACACCTGCCTCCTTCAAAATCTCTTGGGGATTGGGCGCATTGGTTCGTAGCTCTTTTTGGGTTCCATCAACCTCAACAAACACACGCCGCGTAATATCAAAACCTGTTAAAAAAGGAACTAACGTAATAATTAAGAATGCCCACATTAGGCAATGCAAATGCAGCTTACTCTTTATTCTATCCATACACTTCCTCCTTAAATATGCTATTATTTTAACATAAAAAAGGTGGAAACGTCAAATTTAGGCCCTTTACAAGCATTTTCTAGATTTTTCAAAGCTTAAATTATATGCACAAAAAGTAAGCCTCTTCACCTGCGCAGTGGTGAAGAGGCTTATTTATTCTGATTTTTGCTTATAAAAAGCCTTGACCTGCTCGGTATAGCTGCCATCCTTTTCATACATGATGAGAGGCGGCAAAACATCCATGCCGAAGCTTCCCCCCTTAACCATTTCCATAAGGAAAATCCAGGCGGGCTTGTCAATAGCAGAATGCACCCATTGCAAACGCTTGGGCTGCAGACCATATTTAAAGGCCAGCTGCATGCTTTCTGCAAAGCGCTCTGGCAGCTGCACCAAGGCGAAGCGGCCACGATAGCGCACGGCAAAAGCTGCTGCCTTGAAAAAATCCTCTAGGGTTGAGGTTACCTCATGGCAGGCTGCCGTGCCTATTTGACGCTGATTGCCACTATTGCGATAGGGAGGATTGGCTGCCACTAAGTCCATGCTCTCCGGCTGTAAAAGCTTTTTATATTCTCGAATATCGCCATCGATAATTGTGAATTTATCCGCAAGACCATTATCAGCCACGCTGCGACGCAAAAGCTCTGTAATCCGCGGATTGCAGTCAATGGCGGTAATTTGAGCCGCACCACGGCTCTCTAGCAGCATGCTGATGGCGCCCGTACCACAGCCCAGCTCCAACACCTTGGCCTTATTAACCACATGCGGAAAATTTCCTAAAAAGACTGCATCCGTTGTGAAGCAAAACTCTTTAGCATCCTGCCAAATCTTATACCAACAGCCCGGCACATAATCACAGCGCAG
>CAMFET010000096.1 GCA_945949475.1 uncultured Phascolarctobacterium sp. | reverse complement strand
ATGCCCAGACGGTCGGCTTCACCGGTCATACTCCCCTGTGGTGACCCACTTCCGTCAGTTATATGACCTACTACTAAAATTATAAAAGCTTACGCTATTTTTGTCAATATCATTACACTCCTGTGCCATCAAAGCAAGGAATAAAATCTTCACAAGCCGCGTCGCCCTCCTGCACAAAGCCATCCTCAATGGTGCTAGCCATAAGATAGGCCTCTACCTCGGCATACTCCTCATCGGTCACCTTGCGATTAATCTCGGGAAACTCCGCCGCACGACCGCAGGGAACATACTGATGCATCAGGCTGAACATCACTTGGCCGGGCTTAAAGGTGTTAGCCACCCAGTCGATAACACGCTTAGAATTATCCAGCATGCCAGGAAGAATTAAGTGGCGAATGACCACGCCCTTTTTGAGCAGACCATTTTCATCCAGCTCATAATCCCCCACCTGGCGATACATTTCCTTGATGGCGTCGGTGGCGATTCGGAAATAATAAGGCGCGTTGCTGTATTTAATCGCTGCCACATCGTCGCTGTACTTCAAATCGGGCAGATAAATCTGCACCTTACCCTTTAAACGGCGCAGGGTATCCTGAGTTTCAAAGCCGCTGGTGTTATAGACAACGGGCACAGGCAAGGGCTTCTCCAAGCTCTTGATGACCGCCTCCGTAAAATGGGTAGGTGTCACCAAATTAATATTGTGCGCTCCTTTAGCGATAAGCTCCTGATAGATTTCCTGAAGACGCTCAATAGTGATTTCCTTGCCAAAGCCCTTGCAGCTAATATCGTAGTTTTGGCAAAACACGCAATGCAAATTGCAACCACTAAAGAAAACTGTGCCACTACCTTTGCTACCACTAATACAGGGCTCCTCCCACATATGTAGGCCTGCTCTAGCAACAATAGGCTGCATACCACAGCCACAGCTGCCAAAATAACGCTCACCTTCAGTATCCGCCATATTCTCCGGTCGATCAACACCGCAGCGATGAGGGCATACATAACAATAAGTCATCTCTTTCATCTCCTATTTCCACAGTAGCACCTGACTCAGCCAGGCCACCACCGCACCCATAATCAAAAATGGTCCAAAGGCAAAAAAGTCCTTGCGTCCATGTATCCTTAAAAGCAGCATGATGATGGCAGCAACACCACCTAAAATGAAGCCTATGCAAGCCGTAGTTATGATGCCGTTCACACCAAGCCACAGCCCCAACACTGCCATCATTTTTACGTCGCCGCCGCCCAAGGCACCGCGACCCAAAATAGCTAGCGCCGCCAGCACAATAAAGGCTCCCACACCCGCAGCCAAGCGCTGCCACAGGCTAAATGGCAACCATGGCGTAGCTACAAGTCCCATAATGAGTAAAGGTACGAGTGAATCATCAAAAATAAATTGAAAACGATAATCAATAAGCCACAATAGCCACAACCAGCATAACAGAAAGCAGCTCAAAGCCTTGCCTATAACGCTGGCAGGCACTGCCATGCCTAAAAAAAGCGCCACCGCCAAGCCCAAACCAAGCCCTATTGGAGAGCACACGGGGCCTGGCTCCAAACTATATTCGGCAAGACTGTCCCTATTGTGCTCTAAGCACCAAGCCATCAAGCGTTGGCACACAGGTGTTAAAACAATGGCTAGAAGCACTGGCACAGCAATTTTCATCCACATAAATGTTTTCCTTTATAACAAAACTGCACTAATTACAAGCCCATTTGGCTTAAAAAATTCAAGCTATTTAAGGGCTTATCCGTTTGGAAAAAGATAAACTTATACAAAAGCCGCTCCAGCTCCATCAAGTCACCGCCACGCACACTAAAAGCAGCTGGATTTTCGTAATCGAGCGTTGCCAGCCACTGCCACAGCTGTCTCGTGCCCTGCCCACAAGGCTCCAAGCCCTCGCCCGTGTAGCCCGCGTGACAAGCTTCGCACAGCAGGCCGCCCTGCAGCGGACTAAACCAGGCTGCATCATCAAGAGTAATAGCAGTGCCACAGCCCACGCAATGGGACATCTGCGGTGCAAAGCCAGTGATGCCTAAAAGCTTAATTGCAAAGGACAGCACTACCAAGCGCGGGTTACGCTTAGTTAGTGCTGCCAGCGTTGCTAAAAGCAGCTCGTACAGCTCCTCATCAGCCTCATGATCCTCTGTCAGCACCGCAGTCAGCTCCGCTGCTACCGCGCCATAGGCCATCTGCTGCATATCAAGACTTTTTGGCATACGCACAAGCTCACAGCTGCGCAGCTTGTCCACTCGCTGCCCCTGCTGCACCTGGATATTAAGGCAGGCAAAGGGCTGTAATAGCCGCCCCTGCACGTTTTTGACATACCGTGCTCCATAGGCGATAAAGCGTAGCTTGCCATGTTTTTTCGTAAAACACACTACAAGCTTATCCGCTGTTTGGTAATCCTTAACATGAAGCACTAAAGCTTCATCTATAAGCTGCTCCCTTTCGTTCTCACTCATGAGCCTCTTCCTTCGGCTGTAGCTTCGACTTTAAAGGCACCGCACTTAAACGCAGCACTCTAAAGCCCTCCACCTCCAGCACCTTAAAGCAATAATCTCCCAGTACTACCGGGTCACCCACCTCAGGCTTGCGCCCCAAAAGTCCAAACACATAGCCACCGATGGTATCCTCCTCGGCCTCTTCAAATTCGATGCCCAGGATTTCAGTAATTTCATCAAGCAAAACCATGCCATCAAATTCATAAGCGCCATTATCCAAGGCCACTACATCATCCGGCTCCTGTGCCTCGTGCTCGTCCTGGATTTCGCCTACAATTTCTTCCACCAAATCTTCCATGGTAATTATGCCAGCTGTGCCGCCGTATTCATCGGCTACCAATACCATTTGCACATGACGCTGCTGCATCAAGGGCAAAGCCTTAGAAATAGGCATAGCCTCGGGAATAACCACCATGGGGCGCATCAAGCGCCGCAAATCGTATTCCTGCACACCACCGCGAATAGCAAGCAAATCGCGCACGTGGATAGTGCCCAGCACATGGTCCTTATCCTCCTCACACAGAGGATAGCGCGTATGACGGCTGCCGCGCACTGTAGCTAAATTTTCCGTCAGCGTATCATCTGTAAACAGGCACACCATATCCTGGCGCGGCACCATAACCTCACGAGCAACCCTATCAGCAAAATCAAACACATTATCAATCATACTGCTCTCAATATGGTCAATTTCGCCCTCCTGCTCGCTGGCGCTAACAATGCGGCGCAGCTCATCCTCGCTGCGGGCAATATCCTCCACGGGCTTAGCAATATGCAGCAAATTTTGCATAGCGTGCGAAGCCTTGCTGGAAACAAGCACCAAAGGATAAAACAAATAATGAAAAAAGATTACTGGATAGACAGTGCTCATGGCAGCACGCTCCACATTGCTTTCCGCCATTGCGCGAGGCACCAGCTCGCCCCACACTACATGCAGTAAAATAACAAAAACAATGCTCACAGCCCAAGCCAAAATCATATCCAAGGCAGCATGGGCATGGAGCAGCTCTGCAAAAAAGCGCCCGCCCAAAATACCCAAAAGCACAGTTGAGGCTGTGATGCCCAGCTGCACTGCACTCACATAGGTTTCCTGCTTCGCCAGTACCTTTAAGGCCAAGCTGGCCCCACTTTCGCCCAGCTCAGCCAGCTCCTCCAGCTTCGCTTTGCGGGAACGCACTAGACCATATTCGGCCACAACAAAGAAACCATTCAAAAAAACCATCAGTAATATTAAAAGCAACTGTACAATACTACTAAGGGTAGGGTCATCCGCGTTAATAAGTCATCACTCCTTATATCCGAACTGACGCAGAGATTTATCCTGATTACGCCAGTCAGCTTTTACTTTAACCCATAGGTCCAAATATACTTTGCAATATAAAAGCTTTTCTAAATCAGCACGGGCCTGTTGACCAATCTTTTTCAGCAAGCTGCCCTTGGCACCGATGATAATCCCCTTTTGGGAATCACGCTCTACAAAAATCGTGGCACGGATATAAACATTTTCGTCGTCCCGCTCCTTGAATTCCTCCACCTCTACAGCAATAGCGTGGGGCACCTCGTCCCTAGTCAGGCGTAAAACCTTTTCACGAATCATCTCTGCCGCAATCACGCGCTCCGGTTGGTCGGTAATCATATCATCGGGATAATAGGCAGGGCCCTCCGGCAAATGCTTGGTAATTTCCTGCACCAGTCCCGGGAATTCACCATCATTGAGTGCCGAAACAGGCACAATAGCTGCAAAATTATATTGCTTGCTATAGTCCTCCATGATTTTGAACAGCTTGGACTTATCCTGCAGCTTGTCGATTTTATTGCATACTAAAATAACCGGTGTCTTCACCTTGCGCAATAGTCCCAAAATATATTCCTCGCCGGCACCACGCTTTTCAGTAACATCCACAATAAAGAGGATTACATCCACCTCCTGCAGCGTGCCCTCGGCGGTGCGCACCATATATTCACCCAGCTTATGCTGGGGCTTATGGATGCCCGGAGTATCCAGGAACATAATTTGCGCATTATCCGTATTCATAATGCACATAATGCGATTGCGCGTTGTTTGCGGTCTATCACTCATAATGGCGATTTTTTCGCCAATCAGGCTATTGGTCAAGGTGGATTTGCCCACATTGGGGCGTCCCACCATAGCAACAAAGCCTGCATAATGCTTTGGTTCTTGCTTCATATACCTCTCCTATATTTTATAAATCAAAGCCATAGGGCAACAGCTCTTCCAACGTACAAATTTTGATGTCGCCAGACATATTGCCCAATAAAATTGTATTGATTTTAAACTCACTCATCACCTGACGGCAGGCACCGCAGGG
>CAMFET010000095.1 GCA_945949475.1 uncultured Phascolarctobacterium sp. | reverse complement strand
CCAAAGCCCGGGTTAACGCTCATAATCAGCACCATATCCACATAGGGCAAAATCTCCTCCACACTGGACAAGGGAGTAGCCGGGCACAGCGCCACGCCAGCCTGCATGCCCTCAGCCTTAATCTGCTGAATGCAGCGATGCAAATGCTTGGTAGCCTCCACATGCACCACGATTTGGTCCGCACCGGCAGCCTTAAAATCGGCGATATATTTTTCGGGATTTTCTACCATTAAATGGCAGTCAAAAAACATCTTGGTCGTTTTGCGAATGCACTTCACCACCGGAGCACCAAAGGTCAGATTGGGCACGAACAGCCCATCCATCACATCAATATGCACCCAGTCGGCACCGGCAACCTCAATCTTTTTGATGTCCTCCCCTAATTGAGCAAAATCGGCGGACAAAATGGACGGAGCGATTAACAGCTTTTCTGGCATCATTTTCTTCCCTCTTTCTCTTTTAATAAGCGAATTTCTTCCAGCATGGCTAAATATGATTCATAACGACTAGCGGCGATGTGGCCTGCTGCCACAGCCTCCTTCACACCGCACACAGGCTCGTGCGTGTGCGAGCAGGGGCAAAAGCGGCAACCAGCCTCGTATTGGGCAAACTCCCGAAAGGCTGCCACTGCCTGCTCGGGCTCCAGCCCCTCCAAAAGCAAATTGCCAAAGCCGGGCGTATCGGCAATATAGCCCTCGTCAAAGGGCAGCAGCTGGGCAAAGCGCGTGGTGTGCTTGCCGCGGCCAATTTTTTCGCTAACCTCGCCCGTGCGCAGCTCCACGCTGCTATCAATAGCATTAATCGTGGAGGATTTGCCCACGCCGCTCGGTCCACCAAAGGCGCAAATTTTGCCCTTTAAATGCTCGCGCAGGGCTGCAACACCTGTGCCGCTTTGCGCCGAGATGGCAAAAACCTTGTAGCCAAGTGGCTCGTACACAGCGCGCACCTCGTCGACAAGTCCTGCCGGCGCCTGGTCCAGCTTATTCAGCACCAAAATGCTGGGGATGCGGGCCAGCTCTGCCAGCGCCAGCAGCTTATCGGCTAGTAAAAAGCTAAAGTCCGGCGTGGCACAGGCAAAGGTCACTACGAATAAATCTAGATTAGCCATGATAGGCCTAGGCAAAAAATTCTTGCGGGGCAGCACCTTTTTAATCATGCCTTCATATGCATATGCACATGCGCAGGCGCCCTTCTGCTCCCCCGGCTCCAGCAAAACCTGGTCCCCGGTGGCCAAGGAAAAGCGATTTTGCTTCATTTTGCCCTTCACCTTGCAGGTATAGGTGACCTCGCCCACCTGCACATAATAATAACCATTATAATTTTTTAAAACAAGTCCTTGCAGCTCGCTCATGATTACAAAACCTTTTCGCTAGCAACCTTGCCATTGCAGTATAGCAGCACGCGGGCAATGCCCTCAAACTCCACTCTTTGGCGCAGGCGCACGCCACCCATTTGCGTACCGCTATAAATATTGGTTTTGCCGTTATCATCCACCAGCACTAGCTGCACGGAAACAGGCTTATTGCCCGGTACGACAAAGTCAACATAAGCGCTCTTCTTTTGGCCGTTGCCTGCTGCCACGGAGATGCTCACGGCATCGCCCTCGCCAATCTTGGTGCCGGCATTAGGATTGGAGGCCAAAACCACATTCTTCACCGCACTGTGGTCGTTTACCTCCTTCACCTCGCCCAGCTTCAGGCCAGCCTGCTCCAACAAGCGCTTGGCATCAGCAATGGATTTGCCAATCAAATTGGGGACCTCTTTATCGCCCTCGTTAATCACTAAATCGATAGCACTGCCCTTGGGCGCTTTATCCAAGGCCTTGGGTGCTTGGCTCAAAACCACGCCAATGCGCTGGCCCTCCACATGCTTTTTAGTAATTTTGCCAACCTTAAAGCCAGCCTCCAGCAGGGTGTTTTCGCCCTTGCTTTCGCTCATGCCGACCACATCGGGCACGCCCTTGAGCTCCGCACCCTTGCAAATAGTGAGGATGATCAGGCTGCCCTGCTTACGCTTTTCGCCGGCCTTGGGGGACTGCTCCATAACGGTGCCGGGCTTATATTTGCCGGGGTCACCATATTTTTCCTCCAGGTCCACCTTAAACTCCTTTTCCTCCAAAAGGCGTTGGGCCTCTACCACCGTCATATTCTTGACATCGGGTACGGGCAATTCCTTCAGATTGCGACTAAAAATAAAGTGCGCTACCATGGAAATCGCCACCACGCAGGCGGTAATGTAAATTATAAGCTTGGTATAATTTAATTTCTTTTTCACCATTCCCTTTGCTCCCCCTTGCTCCTCTCCATCACTTTCCTGAGCCTGAATCTTCCACTCGTCCTCCAGCTTAGCTGCTGGCTCCGGCTGCACCTCGGTCTTAGCCTGCACCGGCGGCAGCGTCATGGTTTTTTCCATATCTTCGTCCAAGGGCTGCTGGCTGCGCACCGGCTGCATAATCACGGTTGCGCCATCGGCATCGGGCACATTGACCAGCTTCGCGCTGCTCTTGATCTGCCCCAGCTCCTGGGTATAATCCTCGTTGCTATAGGGAAAGAGCCGCATCTTTAAGGCGAGCAAATCGCGCCGCAGCTGGCCCGCATTTTGGTAACGTCCCTCCGCCTGCTTGGCCAAGGCCTTGTCGATAATCTCCTGCAGGCCCTCGGGCACATCCTCCATAAAATCGGTTAAGCGCGGGATGGGCTTTTCCACATGCATCATGGCCACAGCCACGGCCGTTGTCCCCTTATAGGGCACCTGCCCCGTGAGCATTTCGAACAGCACCACGCCCAGGGAATAGACATCGCTGGAGGCGGTGATTTTGCCACCGCTGGCCTGCTCCGGCGAAATATAATGCACCGAGCCCATCACAGCCTTGGAATAAACCATGGTTTGATTGGTCACCATTTTGGCAATACCAAAATCGGCAATCTTAGGATTCATATTTTTATCCAAAAGGATATTTTGCGGCTTGATATCGCAATGAATGATGTGATGGCTGTGGGCATGCTGCAGCGCATCGGCCAGGCGCACGCCAATTTCCAGCACCGCGTTTAGGCTAAGCTTATGCTCCTGCATATATTCCTTTAAGGTGACGCCATCCACGTATTCCATCACAATGTATTGATTATCGCCCTCGCTGACAACATCATAAATATTGATGATATAAGGATGCACTAGGCGGGCAGCCGACTTAGCCTCGCGCTGGAACTGCTCGAGCAGCTCGTTATCGCTGAGGAATTGGTCGCGCAGCATTTTGATAGCCACATTGCGGTCCAGCATCTCGTCATGGGCCAAAAAAACCTGCGCCATGCCGCCGTAGCCCACAGGACGGATGATTTTATAGCGTTCGTTCAATATGGTTTTGTCCTGCTTATCCATTTACGCCTTCCTCCTCCCCAGTAGGCTGCTGCTCGCTAGCAGCGCTAGTTGTTTTATTTTCATTTGCTTGCTGAGCTGGCGCAGCTAAATCGATTAAGATAAAGGAAATATTGTCGCGTCCACCATTACTCAGGCTGCGCTCTAGGAGCTCATCCGCCACCTTTTCTAAATCGCTGCCGCTCAAAATCTCTAGCAGCTCCTGCTCGCGCAGCATATCGCTCAGGCCATCGCTGCACAGCAGCAGGCGGTCATCGGGCAGCAGCTTAAAATGCAGGCTGTCGGCGCGCACGCTCTCCTCCACGCCCAGGGCCTTCATCAGGATGTGGCGCTGAGGATGGATAAAGGCTTCCTCCTCGGTGATTTCGCCACTGGCCTGCAAATCGGCCACATAGGTGTGGTCGCGCGTTACCTGCACCAAATTGCCCTCGCGCAGGGTATAGAGACGGCTGTCGCCCACATGGCAGCAGTAGGCCGTGCCATCCCCGGGCAGATACAGCGCAGTCATGGTGGTACCCATGCCGGTGTACTTGTCGTTGCTGACGGCCATTTTGAACACATGGGTGTTGGCCTTGTCGAAGGCCTCGGTCAGCACCTTACGAATATTTTGCTCGCCCAGCTCGTGGCGCAGGCTGTGCGTGCCCGCCTCAAAGGCCTTGATGATGGCGCGGCTGGCAATTTCGCCCGCGGCATAGCCACCCATACCATCCGCCACAGCGAAGAGATGGGGCTCGCGCACTAGCAGAGTATCCTCGTTATTCTCCCTTACCAGGCCCACATGGGTCCTACTGACTACCTGCATTATTTTTGCTCCTGTTCCTTGGCAAATTTGGCCCGCAATTGTCCGCAGGCCGCGTCAATATCCTTGCCCATTTCCTTGCGCACGGTGACGCTAATCCTGTTTTTCTGCAAAATCTTCACAAAGCGCTCGATGGCAGCCTTGCTGGGGCGCTCAAAGCCCTGCTCCGGCACAGGATTGGCCGGTATTAAATTAACGCTAGCGTGCTTATAGCGCAGATAATTGCTCAAAAGCTCGGCATCCTGCACGCTATCGTTTTTATTCTTAAGTAAAATATATTCATAGGTTACCTGACGGCCACCGGCCTCGCTATAGGCCTCGGCGGCGGCGATTACATCCACAAAGGGAAAGCCCTTGTTCACCGGCATCAGGCTGGTGCGCAGGTCATTGCGCACTGCATGCAGCGACACGGCCAGGTTGATGGGCTTGCCCTGCTCCGCCAAGCGCTGGATGCCCGGAATGATGCCGCAGGTGGAGATGGTCATGCTGCGATAGCTCATGAAGCAGGTGTCCTCGCGGTGGAAAAAGTCCAGCGCGCCCAGCACGGCATCAAAATTGAGCATGGGCTCACCACTGCCCATGACCACCACGCGGGAGACCATGTCCGGCTTGCTTTGCTTATTTTGTTTGTTGGCAAATGCTGGCTGCTTCTGCTGCGATTT
>CAMFET010000094.1 GCA_945949475.1 uncultured Phascolarctobacterium sp. | reverse complement strand
GAGAATAAAGCAAAAAAGCAGCAAGCTCAAGGCTGCTGCGAGGAATAAGTTGCGTTCAGTTGTAAACAAGGCGTGACTATAATATTTAGCATAAAACTGATGAGGAGGCGAGCTCATGAACATTTATCTTTGGCGTCATAACAAAACCTATCACAGTCACAGCATGATTGATGAACCCTGCTTGAACAACGAGTTTTATTTGGATGCATTGGCCATCGTTGTTGCGCATGATTTGGAGGAGGCGCTGGCTAAGCTGGCGGAGCAAAACGCGGGCTGGCGCATTGATGATTTGCGAGCTCTGCCCTGCCAAGTCATCCCGGTGGACAAGGCCAGCGTTATCTTCACCGAGCTGCGCGGCATGATTAATCATTTGTAATTTTTCTTACCCCAATCCTCTTTCTGGATTGGGGTTTTTTATAGCCAAAAGCTAAGAATTAGTATATAATAAAGTGATATGGATTTTACCTAGACACAATAGCCACACTTGCGAACTTTTTGCAAATTGTGGGCTAAATTCCACTTAAGCCTATTGCATTAGTGGGCAAATAATTTTATAATAGGATTGTGAATTCATACTAAATAAATGGGAATTGAATTAAGTGCCTGCTTGCAGGCGATTGGAGGATAAATATGGCTGAAGAATTATTACAGGTGCGCAATTTGCAGGTTAATGTGGAAGACAAGCAAATCCTGCACAGCATCGATCTTGATATTAAACCCGGCGAAACCCATGTGCTCATGGGCCCCAACGGCGCCGGTAAATCCACCTTGGGCTATGCTCTGATGGGCAACCCCAAATACACCATCACCGGTGGCAGCATTGTTTTCAACGGTGAAGATATTACTAAATTGTCTGTTGATAAGCGTGCGAAGGCAGGCATGTTCCTGTCCTTCCAAAACCCCCTGGAGGTGCCCGGCATTAGCCTGAGCAGCTTCCTTAAAACTGCTTTGGAGCAGCAGCGGGGCGTGCGCATTAAGGCGTGGGATTTCCGCAAGGAGCTGCGCCAAGCCATGGCACTTTTGCAAATGGATAATAAATACGCTGAGCGCGATTTGAACACCGGCTTTAGCGGTGGCGAAAAGAAAAAGGCCGAAATCCTGCAGCTTTTGATGCTCAATCCGCAGCTGGCTATTTTGGACGAAACCGATAGCGGCCTTGATGTGGACGCAGTGAAGATTGTTTCCCAAGGCATCAAAACCTTCCAGGAGCATCGCAACGGCGCCCTGTTGATTATCACCCATAACACCAAGATTTTAGAAGCTTTGCACGTGGACAAAACCCATATTCTGGCGCAGGGCAGTATCATTAAAAACGCAGGCCCCGAGCTGGTAGAGGAAATCAGTAAGCATGGCTTCGAGCAATTCTTGCAAAAATAAGCCTAACCTTTGTGGAGTGAACTATGGAAGAAAAAACTTTTGTTGAAGATATAGATAGAAGTCTGTATGACTTTCGCAACGAGGACAAGGATGCTTATCGCATTGAGGAAGGCTTGACCAGGGATATCGTCGAGCAAATTTCTCGCGAAAAGCATGATCCGGAATGGATGCGCGAATTCCGTCTGAAGTCCTTAGAAATTTATAACAAGACGCCCATGGTGCAGTGGGGGCCCAGCATTGAAGGCCTCAATATGGATAATATCGTGACTTATGTACGCCCTAATACTAAGATGCAGGGCAAATGGGAGGATGTGCCCGACGATATTAAGGACACCTTCGAGCGTTTGGGCATTCCTCAAGCCGAGCAGACCAGCCTCGCGGGCGTGGGCGCGCAATATGACAGCGAGCTTGTGTACCACAATGTGCGCAAGGAGGTTGAGGAGCAGGGCGTGGTTTATACCGATATGGAAAGCGCTCTGAACGGACCTTATGCGGAGATGGTGAAGGAGCATTTTATGAAGCTCGTTCCGCCCACGGATCATAAATTTGCAGCCCTCCACGGCGCAGTTTGGTCCGGCGGCTCCTTTGTCTATGTGCCCAAGGGAGTGAAGGTGGCCATTCCCTTGCAATCCTACTTCCGCCTTAACGCGAAGGGCGCAGGCCAATTTGAGCATACCCTGATTATCGTGGATGAGGGCGCAGATTTGCACTTTATCGAGGGCTGCAGTGCGCCTAAATATAATGTGGCCAATTTGCATGCTGGCTGTGTAGAGCTTTTTATTGCTAAAAATGCTAAGCTGCGCTACAGCACCATTGAAAACTGGTCCAAGAATATGTATAACCTGAATACTAAGCGTGCGCTGGTAGCTGAGGGCGGCACCATTGAATGGGTTAGCGGCTCCTTTGGCTCCCATGTTTCCTACCTGTATCCCATGAGCGTTTTGAATGGTGAGGGCGCGCACAGTGAGTTCACGGGCGTAACCTTTGCCGGTCATGGCCAAAACCTGGACACCGGCTGTAAGGTGGTGCACAACGCGCCTCACACTACGAGCCTCGTTAACACGCGTTCTATTTCTAAGAGCGGCGGCATCAGCACCTTCCGCAGCAGCGTGGTAGTAACTAATAAGGCTAAGCATGCCAAGAGCTCCGTTTCCTGCCAAAGCTTGATGTTGGATAATATTTCTCGCAGCGACACCATTCCGGCGATTGATGTGCGCACAGCTGATGCGGATATCGGTCACGAGGCGAAAATTGGTCGCATCAGCGATGATGCTGTGTTCTATTTGATGAGTCGCGGCATCAGCGAGGAAGAGGCCAGAGCGATGATTGTTAGCGGCTTTGCGGATAATGTGTCCAAGGAGCTGCCACTGGAATACGCAGTTGAAATGAATAATTTGATTCGCCTTGAAATGCAAGGTAGTATCGGTTAAGGAGATAAAAAATGGAAAATATAGATCTAATCGTTAACCAGCTGCCTGCACCCACCTGGAACCGCCTGCGCATGAACGAAAGTCGTGTGGCGGTGGCGGTGCCCACGGATGAGTGCGAGCCCAAGGTGGCTCTGCAGGGCAGCGTGTGCTTAAATAAACAACAAATCCCGCGCATCCCCGGCAAAAATTGCTGTGGCTGCGCGCAAATGGCTACTTGTCCCGTTAATGGCATTGATTTTGCTAGCATGCCCACCGGTATGGGCACGGAGATGGCACAGCTGGGCGAGGGAAAGCGCATTCATTTGGTCGCTGACGCTGGCAAGAGCACGGCGGCGGTAACACTGCGCTATGATGATGAGCAAAAATGCTATAACCGCTTGGAGATTGAAGCCAAGCCCGGCAGTGAGCTGACCGTGTTCATGACTTATATTTCCACTGCTTCTGCCAAGGGCATGGCAGCAGTGCAGACTAAGATTGCTGCTGCTAAGGACGCCAAGGTGAAGCTGGTGCAGGTGCAGCTTTTAGGACGCGAGTTTCTGCATTTGAATGATGTGGGCGCTGATTTGGCAGCGGACGCACGCTTTGAGGTGCTGCAGCTGCAATTGGGTGGCGCGCAAATTTACAATGGCGTACGCACGGAGCTGACAGGTGATGGCTCCAGCTTTGATGCTGCCATCGCTTATTACGGTCGCAACGCGCAGCGCATTGATATGAATTTTATTGCTAATCACTACGGCAAGAAGACCGACTGCAATATGACAGCCGATGGCGTGCTGCAGCAGGGTGCCTTTAAGATTTACCGTGGTACGATAGATTTTAAAAATGGCAGCGCCGGTGCTACCGGTGACGAGAAGGAAACAGTGCTGCTCTTGTCCGATGACGTGGTAAACCAGTCCATTCCGCTGATTTTGTGCAGCGAGGAGGATGTGCAGGGCAACCACGGCGCTAGCATCGGCAAGCTGGACGAGGACTTGCTCTTCTATATGATGAGCAGGGGCTTTAGTGAGAGCGATGCTATCGACATGATGGCCAAGGCCAAAATTGAAGGCATTTGCCGTCGCATCGAGGACGAAGAAACCGTGCAATTGGTGGAAAGATACCTTGAGGGCGTAGTAAAAGAGTAGTTTTTTGATTTGAAGGAGTGATTGCCGATGGTGAATGCAGATTTGCTGGCAATAGATTATAAAAAGGATTTTCCGCTGCTGAGGGAGCTGGATGTGGCCTATCTTGATAATTCTGCCACCAGCCAGCGTCCCCAATGCGTTATTGATGCGGAAAGCGAGTTTTATTTGAAGCACAATGCGAACCCGCTGCGTGGTTTGTACCAGCTGGCTATGGAGGCTACTGATGGCTATGAAAATGCGCGCGTCGCAGTGCAAAAGTTTATTAATGCTAAGAGCGAGGAAGAGATTATCTTCACCCGCAACACTAGCGAGAGCTTGAATCTTGTGGCTTATAGCTATGGCCTCAGCAATTTGCAGGCCGGTGACGAGATTGTAACCACCATTATGGAGCACCACAGCAATATGCTGCCCTGGCGCATGGTTGCCGCAAAAACCGGTGCTGTAGTTAAATATATTGAATGCGAGCCCGATGGCAGCATTTCTGAAGCTGCTTTGGAGGCTGCGATTACGCCGAAGACGAAGATTGTGGCTATGGCCCAGGTTGGCAATGTTTTAGGTCGCCTAAACCCGGTGGAGAAGGCGATTGAGCTGGCACACAAGGTGGGAGCGGTGGCCGTTATCGACGGCGCACAAAGCGTACCACATATGCCGGTGGATGTGCAGGCGTTGGATGCGGACTTTTTGGCCTTCAGCGGACACAAGATGTTCGGTCCCATGGGCATCGGCGTGCTTTATGGCAAGAAAAAGCTGCTGAAAAAAATGCCGCCCTTTTTATACGGCGGCGAGATGATTAATTGGGTAAGTCGCGAAACTCAGGAATATGCACCGTTGCCGCACAAGTTTGAGGCGGGCACTGTTAATGCGGCGGGGGCCGTAGGCCTGCATGCTGCTATCGACTATATTCAAAGCGTAGGCTTTGAGACGATAGAAGCCCGCGAAGCGGCGCTGACG
>CAMFET010000093.1 GCA_945949475.1 uncultured Phascolarctobacterium sp. | reverse complement strand
AGCTATATCGATGCACTGCTCTCCTTGCCCTGGGGCAAGTTTACTGAGGATAATTTTGATTTGAAGCTGGCGCAAAAAACACTGGATGCGGACCATTATGGCCTGAAGAAGGTAAAGGAGCGCATTTTGGAATACTTGGCAGTGCGCGCTTTGTCCAAGAGTACTCGTGGCCCAGTACTGTGTTTGGTGGGACCTCCGGGTGTGGGCAAAACCAGCCTAGCCTTTAGCATTGCTAAGGCTATCGGCCGCAAGTTTACCCGCGTATCCTTGGGAGGCATTCGTGATGAAGCCGAAATTCGCGGCCACCGCCGCACCTATATCGGCTCCATGCCCGGTCGCATTATCCATGGTATGCAGGTTGCAGGCTGCATGAATCCAGTTTTCCTCTTGGACGAGGTGGATAAGATGGCTGCGGATTTCCGTGGCGACCCTGCTTCTGCTTTGCTTGAGGTGCTGGACCCGGAGCAAAACCATTCCTTTAGTGATCATTTTATCGAATTTCCCTTCGATTTATCCAATGTCTTTTGGATTGTGACTGCCAATACAGTGGATACCATTCCGCCGGCCCTCCGTGATCGTATGGAGATTATCCAGCTGAGCAGCTATACTGATGAGGAAAAGGTAAAGATTGCCCAATTGCACCTTTTGCCGAAGGAAATTAAGCTTAATGGCTTAGAAAACTATAAAGTATCCTTAAGTGAAAAGGCTATTCGTCGCGTAATTCATGACTACACCCGTGAGGCAGGCGTGCGCAATTTGGAGCGCAAGCTGGCAGGTGTGTGCCGCAAAATTGCCTATACCATTGTGCAGGGCAAGAAAAAGTCGGCCCAGGTTACCGAAAAGAATTTGGAAAAATTCTTGGGTAAGGTGCTCTTCATGGATGATGACATTAGCTTAGAGCCCTCCGTTGGCACCTGCAATGGTCTGGCTTGGACCAGTGTGGGCGGTGAGCTTTTGAAGGTGGAGGTTTTAGCCTTCAAGGGCAAGGGCAATTTAACCTTAACCGGCCAACTGGGCGATGTTATGAAGGAGTCTGCTCAGGCAGGCTATACCTATATCCGTAGCCGCGCTAAAGCGCTAGGATTGGAGGAAAACTTTAGCGAGACTATGGATCTGCACATCCATCTGCCCGAGGGTGCAGTGCCCAAGGATGGTCCCTCTGCTGGTGTAACCATGGTTACGGCTATGGTTTCTGCTCTAACTGGTAAAAAAGTGCGGGGCAAGCTGGCTATGACTGGTGAGATTACCCTTTCTGGAAAGGTGTGGCCCGTAGGCGGCATTAAAGAAAAAATGTTAGCGGCCTATCGTTATGGTGTGAAGACCGTGCTGCTGCCCAAACGCAATTTGCAGGATTTGGACGAGCTGCCCGACAATGTACGCAAGCAAATGCAATTTATACCCGTTGAGCATTTAGATGATGTGCTACAAGTAGCCTTGGAGGAAGCTAATGAGTAAAGAAAATTGGGATATTATTCGTTCTAAATATGTTGCCTCCGCAGTGCGGGCCGACCAATATCCGCCTACCCGCATGATTGAAGCAGCCTTTATTGGTCGTAGTAATGTTGGTAAATCTTCTTTAATCAATTCCTTATGCCGTCGTAATGGCTTAGCCAGAGTCAGTGCCACTCCCGGCAAGACGCAAACCATCAACTTTTATGAGCTGGAAGCCAAGCGCACGGATGAGGGCTTGGATGAAAGAGCAAAGTTCTATTTGGTTGATTTGCCTGGCTATGGCTTTGCTAAGACCAATCGCAACAATAAGGAGCAATGGTCCGGCTTTATCAGCAAATATCTTTCTGGCAGCGATAATTTAGGCTTGGTATGTCAGCTAATCGATATTCGCCATAAGCCCATGGAAAGCGATTTGGAGTGCTACCAATGGCTTAAGGACTGCGGCCTGCGGGTGCAGATAGTGCTGACTAAGAGCGATAAGCTGTCCAAGAACGCTGCTATGAGCCAAAAAGCGTTATTTAAACGTGAAATGGGACTCAGCGAGGACGATATTATTACCTATACCTCCAGCCAACACACTAATCGCGGCGAGCTGATTAATCGTATTATGGCTGCGTTAGTGGATAATGGTGTGGAAGAGCAGGAAGCTTAATAGTTTTTTATGAATGATGTGAGGGGGCAGATACAGTGCTGCTGAATAGAATATTACTCTTTATTGTGGCTCTTAGCTTAGGTCATATGCTTATGCGCCTGCATCTGCCCATTCCGTTTTTATTGGGTGGCCTTTTAACTGCCATTGTTTGCAAAACCTTTGCCCAAAGGGCGCAGGTGAGCTGGCCCAAGCAGCTGCGTGAATATGCGCTGATGATTGCCGGCTACGGCATAGGCTCCACCTTTACCGCGGATACCTGGAGCAATTTTTTGCGGGAGCTGCGCGGTGTAACCGAAGCTACAGTGGTCATACTTGGCGTCAGCTTGCTCTTGGCCTTTGTTACTGCTAAGCTGGCTCGAGAGAACCTCAAAAGTTGTATCATGGGCATGCTGCCTGGCGGCATGACCTTAACCATGCTGCTAGCTGAGGAGGATGACGAGGTCAACCCTAACGTAGTCATGGTGATGCAGGTGATTCGCCTGCTAAGTGTAGTTATAACGGTGCCCTTTTTGGTTATTTGGCTTTTGGATGCTAAGGTTGTTGGCAGTGCTGTGAGCATGCCCAATCATGGCGGTGTGCATTGGCTAGTGTTTATCCCGCTGGCTATTTTGGGTAGCTTTATAGCAATCAAAATCCATTTGCCAACCCCCAAGCTTTTGGGACCGATTTTGGCGACAGCAGCCTTTGCTGTTTATAGCAATGGTGTGCAGCCTGTGCCTGTATATTTAATGGCTCCGGCCCAGGTGAGCATTGGCCTTTTCATGGGCATGCAGCTGGATGCTAAACGCATTTTGGCAACAAAAAAGATGGTGCCTTATATTTTAATTGGCACAGCATTTTTAATCGTGGTGAGCATTGGCATGGCCAATGTGTTGAGTGCACGCTATGGCTTTAGCTTGATTACAGCCTTTTTGGCTATGGCACCTGGTGGCATTGCCGAAATGTCTCTCGCGGGCATGAGCATGAATGAGAATGTTTCGGTAATCTTAACCTATCAGCTGGTGCGTGTCTTGGCTATTAACATTGGCATTCCTCCGCTGCTCAAGTGGATGTTCCCCCAAAAACAGGCCTAGTGATTAGGACGATAAAAGAGTAGTTCACAAAAAATACAAAAAGTCGCAGAAAATTTTTCTGCGACTTTTTTCTTTGCTAGATATGTGAAAGCCTGTAAAACCGCATGGTTGAGAGCTTTTTCAGCATTCTAGGCAATGGCGGGACAATAAAAGTCCATACTGGACAAAAGCGTTCCAACATGTTATACTATAATCATCCTAAAGAGATACGATAAAAATCCAAATAGTTAAAGGAGGCACGTTTTATGTTAGAGAAAATGCTGAAGGTATTCTATGAATTTCAAGTACTATATATCCACTAATAAGTTGCGTGAGGAGGTAAGCACAATGTTAGAGAGAATGTTAAAGGTATTCTACGAATTTCAAGTTTTGTACATCCACTAAGAGGTAAGATAAAATGCATAGTGAGCTATGAAAGCGCTTGGCACTGACTGCTGAGCGCTTTTTTTGATGCTAATTGAGAAGGTATACTGCATAAATTTTTTAGAAAATATTCTCTTAAAAGTCTTGACATTCTTATTGAGAATGAGTATAATTAAAGCATCAAATCAATATTTCGTATGAAGGGCTAACTGGTGCAAATCCACACGGTCCCGCCGCTGTAACAGATTTATCTGGAGTCAGCAAAGTGCTTCATACAAGCATACGCTTGACCTGCGGGCGACAGGAGAGATGTTAACAAATAGGGTGCTGTTTATGTGAGAGTGGCAGCCACCTTAGATGCGCGCATTAAACCGCTTCTGCTGGCAGAGGCGGTTTTTTATCGACTCAGCAAGCGGGGCGAAATATTGATTTACCCAATTAAGTAGAACATAAGCAAACCGGACACTTGCTTTTGCATATCTATAATATGCCGTTCTGATTCTTTTTTCTCCTTATTCTTCTCCTCCCTAAGTGTTAGCTGGTTACAGGGGTGTGGCAAGCTAAACAAGTAAAAAAGCCGCCGCAGTAGGCGGTTTTTTTATTGCCCTTAAGCGAGCTGTAGTAATTTAATAAGCCTAACAATAGCTTAGGTGCTGATGTTGGGAGCGGCTTCGGTATTTTTACTAAAAATAGTTGACACTTGGCGCGGAACTTGTTAAGATATGATGTATACAAATTTATATCCTAAAGGCAAGGAACGGAAGGGCTTTGACCAGCAGACGAATCAGAGAGGCAGCGTAAGGTGCAAGCTGCGTGCGTTGGCGTGAAGGCTGTAGTCCGGGAGCTGCTTTGCTGAACCAGCTTAGCTTAAGTTAAAGCTTTAGTAGGCAAGGTCGTGTGCACACGTTACGTGCTTCGAGTGCTCTGTATTGGCAAGCAATGCAGGGAAGATAGGTGGTACCACGTTGATTTGCGTCCTGTTCATGAAGAACGGGGCTTTTTTATTTTAAGGAGGATTTGTAATGAGCGAGGAACATAATATTCCTAAGGTGTATGACCCTGCTTCCGTAGAGAAGAAATGGTACGAGTTCTGGGAAAAAAATCGTTATTTTCATGCTGAGGTAGAGGAAGGCAACAAAGCATTTAGCATTGTTATTCCTCCTCCGAATATCACTGGCCAGCTGCACATGGGCCATGCCTTGGACAATACTTTGCAGGATATTTTGATTCGTTGGCACCGCATGATGGGCCACAACACCCTGTGGATGCCCGGCTATGACCATGCTGGCCTTGCTACCCAAATCAAGGTAGAAGAGGTAATTAAAAAAGAAGAGGGTAAGACCCGTTATGATTTGGGTCGCGAAG
>CAMFET010000092.1 GCA_945949475.1 uncultured Phascolarctobacterium sp. | reverse complement strand
AAGGACTGCTGCGTAACCGGGTCCTTAGCAACCGTTTCCAGCACCTGCACGATATTTTCCATGCGCTGAGTTGTATCAGCCATATTCTTGGCAATTGCAGCTATATTTTTACCTGTTTCGCCATTATTGTCCACACCCTTCATGATGCTTTCGATATAGCTAGCAGTACCATTCATCCTATGGGTAAGCTCGTTAATTTGGTGAATCATCTGAGTAATATCCTGCTGATTGGCCACTGCCACCTCAGCCATCACCTTCGTAAAGGTATTCATATTCTCGGTAATGCCCTGCATGTTTTTAAAGCCCTTTTTCATGGACTCCTGAACCTCTTTATCACCAAAAACATTTTCAAAGGCAGTGGCAATCTTTTCCATCCGCACAACGAGGTCTCCAGAATTAGCAAAGAACTCATCCATACCGCCACCGGGAGTTCCCTTCAGCCTGCTACCCTCGCTGATAAAGCCCTGACCCGGCTTATGCGGAGGCACAATGTGCACATATTTTTCACCCATGATGCCATCGGCCGCAATCGTAAAAACAGAGCCCTGCGGTATTTTAATATTGTCATCTATTTCAGCAATAACCTCTACCTTATCGGGAGAAACATTCAGCTTTTTCACAGTGCCCACCTGCACACCTGCATAGCGAACAACGTGTCCGGGCATAAGGCCACTCACCTGAGGATAATCAATGCGCAGCTCATAGCCCTTTTTGCCAAAGGAAAATGCTCCCATGAAGGTAATGATGCCAGCCAACGCTATCGCACCACCTAAGGCGAAAGCGCCAACCTTTACTTCACTTGTGCCCATTTCCATCCTCCTCTTTTCTTTCCAAGCCATTAATAAAAGCATATACTGCCGGATTTTTACTTTGCTTAATCTCCTCCGGCGTACCGATTTGTACAATTTTTCCTTTATCCAGCATAGCGATACGGTCCGCCGCAAAATATGCCGAGGCCATATCATGAGTAACCAAAACAGATGTTAAGCCCAGCTGCTGCTGCGTCTTACGAATTAAGCGCGAAATAGTCATGGTCATGACCGGGTCCAAGCCGGAGGTAGGCTCATCATACAGCACAAGCTGCGGCTCCATGGCCAAGGCTCGAGAAAGAGCCACTCTTTTTTTCATGCCACCGGATAGCTCCGAGGGCAGTAAATTTTGAGAACCGGGCATCCCCACTAAATCAAGCAGTGTTGCTACACGCGCTTGGATTTCTTCCTCACTTAATTTAAAATGCCGCCGCAGACCAAAGGCCACATTCTCTCCCACACTTAAAAAGTCGAACAAAGCGGAATACTGAAAGACCACGCCCATACGGCTACGCAGTCCATCCCATTCCTCCTCGCCATAATCCTTAGTCTCCTGTCCATCCACAAGCACACTGCCGCTAGTGGGCGCTAAAAGGCCCGTAAGCACTTTAATAATCGTGCTTTTACCGGTACCGGAGGGACCGATGATGGCGAGTGTTTCGCCCTCATACACATCCAAGTCCAAATCATCGAGGACAATTTTATTACCAAAAGCAATTTTCAGTTGGCGAATTTTAATCATTGCCTTTTTCTCTGCCATGACGCCAACTCCTTACACATAAATCACAATGGATAAGAAATAATTAAATATAAAAATCAAAATAATGGATAAAACCACGGAGGCAGTAGTCGCTAAGCCCACACCCTCGGCTCCATTAGGAGCATTGAGTCCTTTATAGCAGCCGACAATGGCAATAATCGCGCCAAAAACGCAGCTCTTGAGCATACCACCAAAAACATCGTAAAACTCTGCCAGCATTTTGATGGAATTAGTATAGGTAAAGGTGCCAATGCCAGCGTAATAGTGCGCTACCACCCAGCCACCAATATTACCTATCAAATTGGCAAAGACCACTAAAAGCGGCATCATCAGCACCATGGCAATAAAACGAGGCACTACCAAAAAGCTCACTGGATTCGCTGCCATAACCCGCAAGGCGTCTATTTGCTCGGTAACCTTCATCGTACCCAGCTCCGCCGCAATGGCTGCCCCTATGCGACCAGCAACTACCACGCCTACCAAAACAGGCACCAGCTCACGGGCCATAGCAATGGCCACAATACCGCCTACGGTGGAGGCAGCACCTAAGCGAACAAACTCCTTAGCTGTTTGCACCGAAAAAACCATGCCCGTGCACAAAATGGTCATCAAAACAATGGGCAGCGAGTCAGCGCCCAAAAGCGCCATCTGGCGCACCACCTCATGCCAATTGGCATCCTTAAGCCGGCGCAGGGTTTGCCACAGCAGCAGGGTAAGCTTACCACTGGCTGCGCAAAAAGCCAATATTCTTTTGCCACAAGCTTCACAAATTGCTTTCAGCATGGCTCCATCCTTTTCTCATTTTCCTTTACTAGCTTAATTATATACGATAAATATGACATTAGTATGACAAACTACAAATTAACGGGCAATAACCTCCACAGAAACCTGTCCTTCCCCGTCAATAATAAAATCAAAGGGATATTTTTGCTTAAAGGGCGAGCCTGCCAGCATACCTGCAAGGCCTGCATCTGGAGCAGGATTTTCAGCATTCGGTGGCTGCGCTCCCGTAGCAATATCCACGATAATTTCGTTATTCTTGTCAGCATTATTAGCGGCCTGCACATAATCAGCCAAGGTATGGCGCTGCTCCTGCTTTTTAGCCGCAGGCACGCCCTCCTGCTGTTGCTTACGCAATAGCTCAAGCACCCAAGCCATGCTGCTGCCACCGCGCACCTGCAAGGCTAGCTGACCGCCCGGATGATCCTTGGGCACCTTAAAATACACCGTGCGCGTGAATTCCTCGCCTCGATAAGGCTTCATCGTGACCTCTAAGGCTAGCTTTTCCCCGGCCTTCACCTTAGCAGCGCCAGCCTTTACGCGCTGGATTTCGGCAACCTGTACCTGGTCACTCACCTGAGCTTCAACCTGTACCCCATAAAGCTGCACCGCTTCAAATTTATTCTGCATTAAAATGGTCATCGCTTCGTTAAGCTCAGCATTCACATTCTTGAGCAAAGCATCGCTGGAATAAAACATATTCTCTCTATCGATAAGCAGGGGATTTTTCTTACTATCCACGCCTGTAATGGTAAAGCGCACTCTAGCAGTGCCACCGCCATTGCGGTCCACAGTTTTACTCAGGGTATTAAGCACCGCCGCATCGATAATAACAGGCGCTAAGCGCTCGTCCTCGACTACCTGCACGCGAATGCTGTCGCCCCGCCCACGCCCAATATCATTGGTCGTTACAAAAACCGGGATGGACTTGGGCAACGCACCTTCGCTACCACCTATACCACTGGAGCGATCCTGCGTGAAGCGACCAATAGCCTCACCCATATTGCCAACCTTATAGCTGCTTTGCATATTAGGTACTACGCCTAAAACCCAAGCCTTGGTCATAAAGAAATTGCTGCTGCCACGCTGCATGAAGGGATGTCCAAAGGCTAACACATTTCCCTTGTCATCAGTCCAGGTCACAGTGCCCAAGGCGCCCAAAGTCAGATCACCCTGCATAATGGATGCGCCCACAGCGCTGCCGGGCTCCAACGTTTTAGTTGAGCCCTGACCTGCCCCGCCATTACCAAGAGCCTCTAAGCCCAAGGGCTGCAATTTTTCTTGCAGATACTGCAAGCCATATTCCGTAAAACCAGCTGCCTGCAAGGCTGTTCCCTTAGGCAACCAATCATTTGGTAAGGCTTGGGGCTCGTCCAAAAGGCTCAGCATCCGACCAATCGGCGTCAAAAAGCAATAATGCGGGTCATTAAATACCTTGCCGAAGGCCACAGCACCAACTAAGCGCCCATCCACATACACAGGACTACCACTCATGCCCTGGGCCACGCCACCGGTTTTTTCGATTAAATCGCCATAAAGGCGTACAAAAACACTGTAGCCAGTGGCTTCACTGCCCTGCACGCCCAAAATCTCCACATTAAATTCTTCAATGGTATCGCCCTGAATCACTGTTTTGCCTATCCCCTGCATCCCGGGACGTAAATCACGAATCGGCATCAAGGAAACATTGGCTGCTGTAGCTACGGCCAGCTGCAGGCACAGGCAAAGGGCAATAATTAAAATTCGCATAATATCTCCTAATACTTGAAAACCGGCGAGGCTGCTCCCGCCGGTAATAATACCACATAAATACAAATTCTCTGTAGCTTCATTATACTGCGTCAGCAATAATTTGACAAGTCAGTTGTTGGGCCTTATCTTGGAAAAAGACCTAAGCCCACGCTCACACTCCGCTCCCTGCCATCGGACGGCTTATTGACAACCTGCCCATTGATGGCCATCACGCTACTGCCACCACCATCAAAATTAACTGCCTCTCGCGCACCTAGGCGCAGCATATAAGTAGCCAGCTCGGTCAAGGTTAGCCCTGCCGAATTATTGCTGCGGCCATCCACAACCACCATGAGCAGAGTGCCATCCTTTTTGATACCCAGAGCAGTACGCGGCGCACGGCCCTTAGCGATATCCGCTGGTATTTTTTCCTCGGCTACGCGTACCTGCACGCGCCCATGCTCCACCAAAAGCGGTCCGCCACTGACCACAGTCTCTGCCGCATCGGCAGCACTGTTACCCAATGTTTCACTAATAGTTACCCTATCGCCCACTCTGAGCTGAGCCAACGCTGCAGCACTGGCGCCGTGACCGCTGATAACGCTGCTGCCAGGTGTAATCACCATATTGCCTGCAGTGCTGATGGCTGTAACACGATTGTTGACGATTTTTATTTCGCGACCCCACTGATTAGTTTTAGTAGAGGGAGCAAAAAAGCTATTATACAGCACCAAGTCATCACTAATGCGAGCTCGATTCATCCCCTTGAGCACCAAATGCTGCCCATTGGGTAAATCAAGTGTACCATAATAATTTATATCCTGCACAATATCAGGGTTGCCATTTTTAAGCACATAGCCACTGCG
>CAMFET010000091.1 GCA_945949475.1 uncultured Phascolarctobacterium sp. | reverse complement strand
AAGCCGGAAGAGCTGGATATGCTCTTCCCCCATCAGGCCAATCTGCGCATCATTACCAGCGCCGCTAAGCGCTTGAAGCTGCCCATGGAAAAGGTATGGGTAAATGTGGATAAATACGCCAACACCTCCGCTGCTTCTATTCCCATCGCTCTGTGCGAAGCGCAGGCTGCGGGCAAGCTGAAGAAGGGCGACAACATCATTTTAGATGGCTTTGGCGCCGGCCTGACTTGGGCTGCCATCGTGCTGAAGTGGAGCAAATAAGCTTTTTTTCGGTAAATATCGCATAAATATTCCACTAGACTATAGAACGTTTTGTAATTAGCGAGTATAATTAGAGAAAGAGAGGTTTTTCCCATGAGCAAGATTGCTTTTGTGTTCCCGGGACAGGGTTCCCAAACTGTGGGTATGTGCAAGGCATTTTATGATGAATACCCTATTGTTAAACAAATTTTTGAAGAGGCTGACGACGCTCTTGGTTATTCCATCAGCAAGATGTGCTTTGAAGGCCCTGCTTCCGACCTGCAGCTGACCGCCAACACCCAGCCTGCCATCCTCACCGCTAGCACCGCTTGTGGCGCTGTACTGAAGGAGCATGGTATTAGCTGTGCTGTAGCTGCCGGCCATAGCCTGGGTGAATATTCCGCTCTGGTTAATGTTGGTGCGATGAAGTTCGCTGACGCAGTTGTAGCTGTGCACAAGCGTGGCCAATTCATGCAAGAGGCTGTGCCCGTGGGCGAAGGCTCCATGGCTGCAGTTTTGGGCTTGGACAGCGACAAGATTGTAGAAATCTGCAAGGCTGTTGAAGCCGAGATGGGCGCAGCTGTACAAGCTGTAAACTTTAACTGCCCTGGCCAAGTAGTAATCGCCGGCGCTGTTGACCCTGTAAACAAGGCTATCGAAGCTCTGAAGGCTGCTGGTGCTAAGCGTGCCGTGCTGCTGCCCGTAAGCGCACCCTTCCACAGCACCCTGATGCAACCTGCTGCTGACCGTTTGGCAGAGGTGCTGGCTCCTATGGAAATTAAGGATATCGTGATTCCCGTTGTTGCTAACGTAACTGCTCAAGAGGTTGTAAGCGGCGCTGAAATCAAAAAGCTCCTGATTAAGCAAGCTGCTAGCCCGGTTCTGTGGGAAACCTCCGTACGTAATATGGTTGCTAATGGCGTGGATACCTTTGTTGAGGTTGGCCCCGGCAAGGTGCTCACCGGCTTCACCAAGAAGATTGCCAAGGGCATGACTGCGTTGAATGTGGAAGATCCTGCAAGCTTGGAAAAAACTTTGGCTGCTTTGAAAGCTTAAATACAAATTTCGTCAGGGAAGAAAGGAAAACTTTTATGAAGTTAGAAGGTAAGAAAGCTCTAGTAACTGGTGCATCCCGCGGTATCGGCCGCGCTATCGCGCTGGCCTTGGCTGCTGAAGGCGCTGACGTAGTCGTTAACTACGCAGGCAGCGAGGCTGCTGCAAAGGCAGTTGCTGCTGAAATCGAAGCTATGGGCCGCAAGGCTCTGGTGCTGCAGGCTGACATTTCCTCCAACGAGTCCGCTACCGCTATGGTGGACGCTGCTGTGAAGGAATTTGGTCGCATTGATATCCTTGTTAACAACGCTGGTATCACCCGCGATGGCCTCCTGATGCGTATGAAGGAGGAGGACTGGGACGCAGTGCTCACCACCAACCTGAAGGGCGTATTTAACTGCACTAAGGCAGCTGTAAAATACATGATGAAGCAAAAGGCTGGTCGCATTGTGAGCATCAGCTCCGTGGTAGGCCTGATGGGCAATGCCGGTCAAGCTAACTATGCTGCTGCTAAGGCAGGTGTGCTGGGCTTCACTAAGGCTGTGGCTAAGGAGGTTGCTGCTCGCGGCATCACCGTAAATGCTATCGCTCCTGGCTTTATCCAAACCGATATGACCGCTGTTCTTTCCGAGAAGGTGGTTGAGGGTATGCTGAATACTATTCCTTTACATAAATTGGGCGATCCTGAAGATATTGCCAAGGCTGTTGTCTTCCTTGTGAGCGACGACGCCAAATATATAACCGGACAGACTTTACATGTCGACGGTGGTATGGTAATGTAATAAGGCAAGCATTGCAAAATTTGCCTAGTGGAAGGAGGTGAATCGTAATGAGCACTTTCGAAAAAGTAAGAGACATCACTGTTGAACAACTGAGCGTTGACGCTGACGAAGTAAAGATGGAATCCGCTTTCATCGATGACCTCGGCGCTGACTCCCTCGACATCGTTGAACTGATCATGGCTTTCGAAGAGGAATTCGGTGTTGAAATTCCTGATGAAAAAGCTGAAAAGATTCGCACTGTAGCTGACGCTGTTAAGCTGCTGGATGAAGAAAAATAATGCTTTATCGGCTTATGTTTAGGGGAGCCTAAGTGCTCCCCCAACACAAGCTACTTTGGTCCTGAAATGGGGGATATTTGTTGAAACTACCAGTGCTGAAAATCGGTAAACTGATTGCTCAAGTACCGATTGTACAAGGAGGCATGGCTATTAGGCTGTCCACTGCCCGTCTGGCAGCAGCTGTAGCAAATGAAGGCGGTATTGGCCTGATTGCTGCATCCGGCATGAGCTGTGATGAGCTGCGCAAGGAGATTAGGGTGGCACGTGAGTTGACCGGGGGAAAGGGTATCATCGGTATTAACTGCATGTTTGCTGCAAGGGCATTTTTGGAGCTGATTACCACTGCCGCAGAAGAAAAAATTGATTTAATCGTGGCCGGCGCCGGTTTTTCAAGAGATATTTTTGCCGTCGGACGTAAATATGGTGTTGAAGTAGTACCTATTGTATCTTCTGTAAAGCTGGCTAAAATATCTGAGAAGCTGGGTGCATCTGCTATCGTTGTTGAAGGCACCGAAGCAGGTGGTCATCTTGGTACCCAACAATCCATTAAAGAGATTCTTCCGGAGATTGTAAAATCCGTTAATATACCGGTTATTGCCGCTGGCGGCGCTGTTTGCGGCCAGGATGTGGCAGACCTTTTGAATTTGGGTGCCAGTGGTGTGCAAATGGGCAGCCGTTTCGCTGCCAGCGAGGAATCCAATGGCGCACCAGCCCTGAAAGAATTTTATTTAAAAATGACAAAAGAAGATGTTGTGCAAATCGATAGCCCCGTCGGCTACAAGGGCCGCGCAATTCGCAATCCCTTTGCCCAATTGTCTTTAGAAAATAGAGCTCCTAAACCCACCCAATGCGATTTGTGTTTGAAGCACTGTACCCATAGCTTCTGCATTATTCGCGCTTTGACTCGTGCACAGCAGGGTGATGTGGAGACCGGCCTGGTATTCACCGGTGCCAATATGTGGAAAATTAAGGAGATTCTGCCGGTTAAAGAAATTTTCCGTAGAATCAAAGAAGATATCGCAAAAATTTAACTACGAGGTGAATAATTTTGAGTAAAAGAAGAGTTGTAATAACCGGTGTTGGCCCTGTTACTCCTATTGGTATCGGCAAGGAAACCTTTTGGAGCAATCTGGTTGCCGGCAAATCTGGCGTAGGCCCCATCACCCAATTTGATACTGAGGGCTTTACTGTTAAGATTGCTGCAGAAGTAAAGGACTTTGATTACACTGCTTATATCGACAAAAAAGAAGGCAAACGCATGGACCGCGTAACCCAATTGGCAGTTGCTGCTGCGAAATTGGCTATCGAGGACGCTAAGCTGGATATGAGCAAGGAAAATGCTATGCGTTGCGGCGTATGCGTTGGCAGCGGCATTGGCGGCATCCACACCTTCTTGGACCAATCCTTGAAGTATGGCGCTAAGGGCCCCTCCAAAATCAGCCCCTTCTTCATTCCTATGGAAATCCCCAACATGAGCGCTGGTCAAATCGCTATTGCCTGCGGTCTGAAGGGTCCTAACACTGCTATTGTTACTGCCTGCGCAACCGGCACCAACTGCATTGGCGACGCTCTGCGCACCATTCAATATGGTGATGCCGATGTAATGCTGGCTGGTGGCACCGAAGCAGCTGTTTCCCCCGTTGCTATTGCTGGCTTTGCTAACATGAAGGCACTGTCCACCAATAACGAGAACCCTGAAAAGGCTTCCTGCCCCTTCGACAAGAAGCGCGATGGCTTCGTATTGGGCGAGGGCGCTGGCGTGCTGGTTCTGGAAGAGCTGGAGCATGCTAAGGCTCGTGGCGCACACATTTATGCTGAGCTGGCTGGCTTTGCTATGAACTGCGATGCTTACCACATCACTGCTCCCGACCCGACCGGCGAAACCCCGGCTGCCTGCGTAAAGGCTGCTATTGATGACGCTGGCGTAAAACCCGAAGAGGTTGATTACATCAACGCTCACGGCACCTCCACCCATCGTAACGATTTGGGCGAAACCATTGCTTTCAAAAAGGTCTTTGGCGAGCATGCTTATGAGCTGAGCATCAGCTCCAACAAGTCCATGATTGGCCATCTGTTGGGCGCTGCTGGCGGTGTAGAAGCTATCGCTACCGCTCTGACCATCGAAAACAATATCATTCCGCCTACCATCAACTATCAAGACAAGGATTTGGACGATCCCGAAGGCGTGCTGGATTTGGACTACACTCCGAATGTAGCTCGTGAAAAGGTTGTTAATGTTGCTTTGAGCGATAACCTGGGCTTTGGCGGTCACAATGCTGCCATTGTTTTGAAAAAATTTGTTGACTAAAAGCGGGATGATGGCAATGCAGGATAAGCGTAAGCAGCAGCTGGAAGGCTTCTGCGCTAGTCAAAATATCCAAATGCATGATTTGGAGCTGCTGGATATGGCGCTGACCCATACCTCCTATGCTCACGAGGCAAAGCAGACTCCCAAGCCCCAGCATAACGAGCGCATCGAGTTTTTAGGTGACTCCGTGCTTAGCGTTATAGTCAGCACCTATATGTACCAAAATTTTCCGGAGTTGGCCGAAGGTCAGCTGACCAAGCTACGCGCCCATTTGGTGTGCGAGGGCTC
>CAMFET010000090.1 GCA_945949475.1 uncultured Phascolarctobacterium sp. | reverse complement strand
TTGCGAGACAAATAGTACCCCGCAGGAACCCTATTGTACCCCACGAAATGAGCGTTAAAATTCGACGTGAGCGAAGATTACTAATTGCGTTTTCCTTAATATCCACTTTCATAATAATAAATTGATTTCCATTCTCATCGTCATTCTCAAGTAAGAGTAACGCTTGTCCAAAATAATGCGGAAGCAAAAAATTACTTCCGCATTAGTATTTTTAAGACGAAGTAGATGATGCCTTATAGCTCCTCTTCCACTCCCAGCGCAATCTTTTCGGGAGTAATCGGCAACGTAAAGAAGCGGTGGCCGGTAGCCTGATATACCGCGTCGGCAATAGCGGGCGCAGGCGTATTGATAACCAGCTCGCCAATGGACTTAGCGCCATAAGGGCCGCTCTCCTCATAGCTGCACGCAAAATCCACATAAATATGCCCAATATCCTGACGGCTCGGCACCTTATACTGCATAAAGGAATTCTCATAAATGCGACCATCGGGGCTGTAGGTCACATTCTCCATCAAGGTCATGCCAATACCCTGCAAAATACCGCCCTCCGTCTGCACCTTCGCCAGATGCGGATTAATCGGCGTACCGCAGTCCACAGAAGCATAATAATTTACAACCTCCGTCTCGCCCGTAGCCAAATCCGTCTCGATTTCGGCCACGCCTGCCATGAACGGCGGCGGACTCAGTAAGCTGTCCATCTCCACAGTCTCCTGCAGAGCAATATTGTTAAAGCATTGGGAAGCAACAGCAATATCAACCAGGGAAATAGCCTTGTCACTGACAGTGCTGCGCACCTCCTTGCCGTCGAACACAACCTCTTCCACGGGGCATTCCAGCTTTTTGGCACCCAGTGCACAAATCTTCGCGCGAATGCGCTTAGCACACTCGTTCACCGCATTGCCGGTGATATAGGTGGTGCTGGAAGCATAGGAGCCGGAATCATAGGGAGATGCATCCGTATCGGCGCCAAAGACTTGGATTTGCTCGAAGTCGCACTCCAAAACCTCCGCCGCCATTTGGGCCAAAATCGTGTCGCAGCCCGTGCCCATATCCGCAGCACCGATGAGCAGTGTATAAGAGCCATCATCGTTTACCTTGATGGTAGCACCGCCCACGTCGCAGTACGGAATGGAAGAGCCCTGCATAGCAATAGCCACACCCATCGTGCGAACCTTGCCGTTGGGCATTTTGCGCAGCGGGAACTTTTCGTTCCAGCCGCTCATCTCGCGCACCTGCGCCAAGCATTTATCCAAGGCGCAGCTGGTATTGGGCGCGCCATAATATGCCGGCATGATGTCGCCCTCGCGGGTAATATTCATCTCACGCAGGGTAATGGGGTCCATATTTAATTTCGCAGCCAGCTCGTTCACAGCGCTTTCCACGGCAAAAATGCCCTGGGGCGCGCCATAGCCACGGTAAGCACCTGCGGCCTGCAAATTAGTGTACACAACATCAAAGCCAAAACGGAAGGCCTCCGTGCGATACAGAGGAATGGACTTGTGGCCGGACAGACCTACAGTGGTGGGGCCATGCTCGCCATAAGCGCCCGTATTGGACAGAGTATATAAATCAATAGCGCGAATTTTGCCCTCTTTGGTAGCTCCCAAGCGTACATGCACTTCCATTTCATGACGAGGGCTGGCCGCAATATGGCATTCATAACGACTGAACACCATCTTGGAGGGCTTCTTTAGCTTCCAGGTTACAAAGGCAGGATACATTTCGCTGACGCAGCTTTGCTTAGCGCCAAAGCCACCGCCGATACGGGGCTTAGTCACACGCACCATGGTTTTGGGAATGTGCAGCGCGTTAGCAACAATGCGACGGCAGTGGAACACGATTTGCGTGGAGCTCACGATATGCAGGCGTCCATAGGTATCAATGGTGCAATAGGTGCAGAAGGGCTCCATCATGTCCTGCTGCACGGCCTTCACGCGGTATTTGCGGTCGATGATGATATCGCAGTCCGCCAAAACACCGTCCACATCGCCATCGCTAATAGTCTCGGAGGAGCACAGATTGCGCTTATTATCGGCGCCAACGGGGCTTAGTGATTCCCAGGTGTCCTCAGGATGCACCAAAACGGGATTATCCAGTGCCTTGTGAAAATCGAGCACTGCTTCTAAAACATTATATTTAACCTTGATTAAGGACAGCGCCTTATCCACAGCCTTTTCGGTTTTGCCGGCTACAATGGCCACAATGTCGCCCACAAAGCGCACATGGCGGTCCAAAAGCAGGCGGTCGTAGGGGCTGGGCTCGGGATAGGTTTGGCCGGCATAGGTGCAGCGCTTAGCGTCTTGGTCCACGTCCTCATAGGTAAAAATGGCCTCCACATCGGGCACCTTGGCCGCAATGGCGGTGTTAATGCTTTCGATGATGGCGTTGGCATGGGGAGAACGCAAAACCTTGACAATGAGGCAATCTTTAGGCGCCAAATCATCGGTATAAACGGGTTGGCCGGTTACCAGCTGCATAGCGTCCTTTTTGCGTAAGGGTTGATTAACAATTTTCATGTGTTACACCTCCCCCTTCTGAGCCTTTTTCCAAGCGATAAAGCTTTGAATACCGCGCAGCTGGCCCTCGTAGCCGGAGCAACGGCACAGATTGCCTGCCAGATATTCCTTGATTTCGTCCTCACTGGGCTCGGGATTTTCCCTAAACAGTGCCAGCGCGTTCATAATCATACCGGGATTGCAGAAGCCGCATTGCTCCGCGCCCTGGTCCGCAATAAAGGCACCAAATTCAGCGGCCTCCTTTTGCAGGCCCTCCATGGTGGTTACCCTGTGGCCGTCAGCGCGAGCTACCAAAACGGAGCAGCTCAGCACGGGCTTATCATCGAGAAACACGGTGCACAGGCCGCAGTTGGAGGTGTCGCAGCCACGCTTTACGCTGTAGCAGCCCTCGTTACGCACAAAATCTAATAAAGCCATATCCGCATCCACGCTGCGGGTTATTCTTTTACCATTTAAAGTCAATGTTACTTCCATCAGGCGTTACCTCCCAATGCTAAAATAGTACGCTCGGCCAGCACCTTAATCAGGTGAGTACGGTAAGCGGCGCTGCCGCGAGGATTGCTGTCTGTAGGCAGCAGGCTGGCAGCGTATGCAGCGAAGGCCTTCACGCTTTCCTCAGTAATGCCAGCGCTCAAAATCCCCTGCTCGTCTAAAACAAGTGCAGCCTTGGCCGGTCTTGCTCCCACAGCAATGTGCACGCCAGCACTGGTTTTAGCTGCAGCACAGGTCAGCACGGGAAAATCCGTCTTGGCGATGCGCACAGAGGCATAGCTGCAGGAAATATCTTGCTTGGGAATGATTACGCGCACCAAAATATCGCGATCATAGGGCATTTTAGCAAATTCGCTCATAGGAATGATGCCGCCCTTATATAATTCAACCTTGGCATCCAAGGCCAGCAAAATCGTTAACACATCACTAAAGCCGAAGCGACCGAACACACTACCGCCCACAGTAGCCAAATTGCGGAACTGCACGCCTACAATATGGCGCAGTGCTTCCTTCATGGCGCCGTTAGTATAGGCTGCAATGCCTGCATGGAGCTCCAGCTGGCGCAGGGTAACCATGGCACCAATGCTAAATTCGGCGTCATTCTCCTCAATTTTATCCAAGCCCAAGGCGCTCAAATCAATCAGAGTAGCCACGTTGCCCTTGGACAGGCGCATCCACAGCATGCCGCCCACTACTCTATTGGGACGCTTTTGGTTCAGCTGCCAAGCCTCTTCCAAGGTAGCAGCCTTTTTAATCTCACGGATAGTAAGCATAAAAAGCCCTCCATTATGCATTTTACTCATAATAATTCTATTATATTTTACCATAACTTGCAGGGTTTTAAAAGGAAATTGTATTTTAGTGTAGAATTAATCAGATAGATAAAGCTGTTTTGCATTATTTTGATGACGAAGGATAAAATCATGACTACATTATTTCCCATGGGCTGCATTATTATGGCCTCGGGCCACAGTGCTCGCTTTGGCAGCAACAAGCTGCTGCAGGACTTTCATGGTCAGCCCCTCATCCAATATGTTTTGAGCGCTACGCAGGATATTTTTGCTCAACGCGTGGTTGTTACGCGCTACGAAAAAATTGCGCGCCTGTGCCTGGAGCAGCACATCCCCTACCTGCTGCACGACAAGCCCTATTTGAACGACACTGTGCGGCTGGGGATGGCCTATTGCGAGTCGCCGGAGCTTTTGGGCTATGCCTTTTGCACCAGCGACCAGCCCTTTTTGCGCTGGCAAAGCGTCCAGCAGCTGTGTGCTAGCTTTGTAAAGACCCCCTATGCCATTCAGCGGCTAGCCTACGGCGAGTCACCGGGCAATCCCATGCTCTTCCCTGCCGATTTAGCGGAGGAGCTGCGCAGCCTGCCCCAGGACAAGGGTGGCGGCATTTTAGCAAAAAAATATCCTGAACGCGTACGCTTGGTACAGGTTCAGGATAAGTATGAGCTGTTTGATATTGATACTGTGCGCGATTTAAGGCAGTGCCTTAATCTTGCGGCAGCACGATATTCAAAATAATCGCTACGAGAGCTGCGGGCACGATACCGGAGCCACCAAAAATCAATTTAACAGCTGCAGGTGCGTGAGCCAAAATACCGGGGTTAGCGCCCATGCCATAACCAACGCCGAGAGCAACTGCCACGATGGTCAGATTGCGCGGCGTTAATTTTTCTTTCGTGATGAGCTGAATGCCGCTAACCACGATGCTGGAGAACATCATTACAGCTGCGCCGCCCAGCACGGATTGGGGCATGATGGAAACGAGTGCGCCCAGCTTAGGAATGAGGCCGCAGAGGATGAGGAAGACTGCGCCGGTGGCCAGGGCAAAGCGATTGACAACCTTGGTCATAGCCACAAGGCCTACGTTTTGGCTGAAGGAGGTGTTGGGCAGCACGCCGAAAAGTGCAGCAAAGCTGGAGCCCAAGCCGTCGCAGATAACGCCGCCAGCGAG
>CAMFET010000089.1 GCA_945949475.1 uncultured Phascolarctobacterium sp. | reverse complement strand
TCTACCCGAGCAGTTAGACTTGCAAGCGCACTGCCTTCGCGGCGGCACAAATCCAACAAGCACAGCTCGGCCGTAATGCGGGGACGCATGGTGCCGCGCAGCTCTACTAAAGCCGCATGCAAGCGTTCCTCGGAGGCCATGATGCGATCACTTGTATAAAGCGCTGCCAGGCTTTCTAAATTGCTAGCCGTATCCGTCAAATACACCTCGTTATACTGGGGCACTGCCTTAAATAACAGCAGGGCTCGCAAATACTCTATCAGCTCCGTCACAATTTGGCGCACATCCTTGCCCTGCTCCAAAAGCGCAGCTAACTGGGATAAGGCCAAGGGCACATCCTGATGGCCAATTGCTTCTACCAAAGCACGCAAAGCTTCCCGGCCCACAATGCCCAAAACCTCGCGCACGGTGACGGCGGTAATTTTTTTGGCCATTACGCCACATTGGTCCAACAGGCTTAGCGCATCGCGCATACCGCCCTCGGATTGGATAGCGATCAAGCGTAAAGCGTCCTCATCGGCCTCTAGACCACTGCCCTGCGCCACCATCGCCAAATGCTGCACAATCTCCTCCACCGTAACGCGGCGGAAGTCAAAGCGCTGACATCGAGAGTGAATGGTCGCAGGAATTTTGTGCGGATCCGTAGTAGCCAAAATAAAGATGACATGGCTGGGCGGTTCCTCCAGAGTTTTTAAAAGCGCGTTGAAGGCCTCCGTGGTCAGCATGTGCACTTCGTCAATAATATATACCTTATAACGACAATCAACAGGAGTAAAGGCCAGCTGGTCACGCAGTGCTTTGATTTCATCGATACCGCGATTGGAAGCGGCGTCGATTTCAAAAACATCCATGGAGCTGCCCTCGGCAATGCGCCGACAGTTATCGCACTCACCGCAGGGGTTAGGAGTGGGGCCATGATCACAGTTCAGGGCCTTGGCCAAAATGCGAGCTGTACTGGTTTTGCCAGTGCCACGCGGTCCGGCAAATAGATAGGCATGGGCAATCCTGCCACTGGTCAGCGCGTTGGTGAGCGCTTGCTTTACTGGCTGCTGCCCTACTAGCGTATCAAAATTTTGGGGACGCCACCGGCGGTATAAAGCCACATATGCCATAGCCAAACTCCTTCCATGAATATGCAAAGCTGCCTTATCCAAAGCAGCTAACAAATAAGCTTAACAGCTATATTATAGTATAATCAAGGCTTGTCGGCAAGAAAAAAAGCGCTGAGCAAAGCTCAGCGCCGCTTACTTCCCTGTAGGGCCGCAAACCCGAGCACCCCCACGGCACATGAAAGTATCCGCTTAAGGCTGCTTCCTTCCGGACCTGACCTGGTTCACAGGCTCCCATTGCGCAGGACTCAAGCTTACGGTCCTACAGAGAAGCAATAAAAAAGCCGCATTTGCGGCCGATTTTTATGGCGGAGAGAGAGGGATTCGAACCCTCGGTACGGTATCCCGTACACACGCTTTCCAGGCGTGCACCTTCAACCACTCGGTCATCTCTCCAGGGTTGAAAACTAGAACAATTTTCAATTCCCGCACCCACTTCAGGCACGCACAGTAAAACAACTGCGAGTATTATTATACTCGTTTGCTTGCAGTAAGTCAAGTGCTTTTTGTAAATATTTTTATATATCGTCACTATCCTCTGCCGGTACGAGCAGTACTGCACAGTCCACATTAAGCACCACATTCTCCGAGGTGCTGCCTAATTCATCACCATGGGTCATGTCGGCACCGGTCTTAGCCATCATAATCAGGCTCACATCTTCATGCTCGCAAATAGCAGCGATTTTTTTCGAGGCCACGCCGTGACCAACATGATAATCGGCCTCAATGCCAAAAATCTTCATTTCGTCCACAAGCTCCTGCAAAAAGAGCTTAGCGCTGCCATATTTTTCCTTATAGTCATTTTTATTGCGGCTGTGCTCAATTACATGCACAAAAATAACCTTTCCCACAAATTCACGCAGGCTACGAATAATATTCAACGCCTCTAGCGACTTGCGCGAAAAATCAGTGGGCACTAATACGGTTTGCAAAAGATTTTCTTGCTCCTCATGAGGCTCGGCCTTATTGATGAGCAGGGGCACTGTTGCTACCCGCGCCAAATCAAAGGTGGTGCTACCCATCAAGGCGCGCTTAAAAAAGCCCTTGCGGTGGGAGGCGACCAAAACCAAATCTGCATCATATTCTTCAGCCAGTCCATGGACGGTTTCGCTAATATTCCCGGTGCGGGTAACGATAGCAATTTCTTCATAGCCTGCCTGCTCTATATCATTTTTATAACCCTCTAAGCGGCTTTGAGTGCGTTTGAAGCTACTACCGTCAGGGTCGGCGTCGTCATCATCATCAAACACGTGCGCCAAGACCACTTCCGTTTCCGTGTCGGGGCATAAGCTAAACAGACACTCAGTCAGCTTGTCGGCCTGCGGTGACAAGTCGGTCGCCAGCAAAACCTTGGTGAATGTACTCATTTATCTGCTCCTTTAAACAAAGATATATAGTTTATTTTTCGCCATGAAATGTAAAATTCCTGCTAGAGATTCACGCTGGCAGGGTGAAATTTACAATTCGCAGGCTGCCAAAACGTTTATTTACTGAATCTAGATTATTATAATCGTAATTCAGTTAATCTGCACCTAATCCTTAGCCAGCGGGTCCACGACACCATTGGCAGCGAAGGCTGCTTCCCGATCACGGCAGGTGCCGCACTCATGGCAGGGCTTATCGCCACCGTCATAGCAGGACCAAGTAAGCTCGTAGGGCACACCTAGGCGCAGACCCTCGGCTACGATATCCTTTTTCGTTTTGTCCACGAACGGAGCTAGCAGCTGTACCTTTTGGCCGCTGCCTAGATATACAGCTAGGTTCATGGCCTCGTTAAACTCGTGACTACAATCGGGATAAGCGTTGCCCGCCGCATCGTCAGCATGGGGTCCGTAGTAAATCACCCCGCAGCCATATTCAAGCGCAATGCTGGCTGCCGTTGCCAAAAACAGTCCATTTCTAAAGGGAACATAGGTAGTAACTGCCTCACCCTGACGCTCCTTGAGCTGCTCGGCATAGGAAGTATGGGGCACGGCCTGGGTGGAGCCCTTGAGCAGGCTGCAATTGCTGTGCGCAAAAATTTGGGACAAGTCCATTTCCAAAAGCTGAACCTTATAATAGGCCGCTATAGCTCGTGCCGACTCCACCTCACGGCTGTGCTTTTGACCATAGCTCATGGATAGTGCGAGCACCTCATCCCCATATTTTTCCTTCGCTAAAGCTAGGCAGGTGGAGCTATCCACCCCACCGCTCAATAAAACCAATGCCTTCATCCAAGCTTCCTCCTCATTTCCTAAAAGACTGAAAAAAAGCTTCGCCCAGTACGGACGAAGCTTTAGTAAATCAAATATAATCAAATACGCCCGTAGTTTTGTTTATAGACAGGATGGTTACGAACTGTCTGCGCCCTTATTATACTAAAGGGCAATTATTTTGTCTAGCACTTCTCCTTAGCTCCATCAGTACTATCGTAACGCTTTGTTGCCAAAGATTTATGCTTTTATTCATTGGCTGCCTTGCGCTCTTCACGCTCTTGGCCGTTATCCTGCTTATCTTGGGAAGCCGCAACGCGTAGCTGCCCATTGGACTCTTGCAGCACAACCTTACCGGAGGTAACATCCTGCACGATTTGCGCTACGCTTCTCGGAGCAATCTCAAGCAAATCATAACGACCAAAGCTACCTACCGTATCGCTATAATGAGCTACATAGGCATCATGGGACTTAAAGTCTACCAGCTTGGCGCTCAAATCCTCGGCGCTCCAGCGTTGGTTAGCACTGCGATAGCCAGTGTCGATGTGAAGGAGTAGGCCGTTGCTGCGCTGGTAGGTAGGCGAATCAATGTATAGGTACATCCAGCCGTCACCATCAGGAGCGGTTAGAGAACCATTGCCCGCATTGGCAAGCCTATTATGCACAGCCTCCATGCTATTTTGAGCCTTGTCCAAAGCAAAATCCCTAGCATGAATAACCTCATGCTCGTTGCTGCTAGAGGAGCTTTCAGTCAAGCTATAGTACAGATAGTTACTAGTATCATGCACAGGCGCAACACCATAAACTGAAGTAACCATATCTTGACTTACAACATGCAGCTCGCCCGTAGTATGCAGTTTATCAAAGCCAATGGAGCCCTCAACCTTAATAGTGGCATAACTTACATCGATGTTAGTAAAACGCACATCGCCAGCCAAATCCAAATCCAGCTCGCCCTGCATCGTACCACCATCAGCACCAGTGATGTCAACCAGCAGCTGACCACCATCGGTACTGCTTACTTCATTAGCAACGTGGACTTGGTCAACCTGCAGCACTAGCGAATCCTGAGCCTTGATAGTATCCACATTAATTACGGCATTGCTATTTTCAGTATAGAGCACAACCTCTTTGCCTTGAATAGTGCCGATACTCAGGCTGCCCGAGCCACTGCCCACAGCTACCATCTCTGCAGCAGCCAATTCAGTAATATTAACCTCGCCATACATAGCAACAGCACTCAAGGAACCGTTGAGAGATTGCAAATCACTATTCTGCACATTTACGCCAGTTTCCGCAGCTAAGAGCAAATCTTCCTTGGCAAATACGCTGCTATTTTCCACAATTCTAATCGCACCATTATCAGAGCCAATAGTAAGCTCTGCTTCAGCCTTAATGTCCGCTCCACCGGCAATGCTTACACCTGCATCACCACTAACAGCAATGGAACCCGCTTCAGAGGAGACTGTGCTGTTTGTGATGCTTACGCCCGCACTGCCACTAATCTCAATGGAACCTGCCTCAGAAGTGACTACGCCTTCAGACATTTCCACCTTGCCTTGGGTGGATTCTAGCTTGACATCGCCCGTAGCAGAAATTGTATCTGACACGTTAACGCCAATCAACAAATCCTTGCCACTGACGAGAGACAAGTCCCCACCACTAGTCATGTCC
>CAMFET010000088.1 GCA_945949475.1 uncultured Phascolarctobacterium sp. | reverse complement strand
GGTGTAGTCACTGGTCACTGGTGTAGTCACTGGTCACTGGTGTAGTCACTGGTCACTGGTGTAGTCACTGGTCATCATAGCTGTGAGGCTCTAAGACGCTGTGTGAGATGTCTTTGTATCGCAGGTATAGGTGACTACCCAAGAACGCCTAACAGGGGCTTAGAGGCGGCCGTAGGTACTTCCTGGGGCACTTAGGAAGGTACGGGTCCGTGAGCGCGGTTTTTCTGCCTAGAAAATAGAATAAAAATTTTACATTTCGTTACTAATAGCGATAATTTTTCTCAAAAAAAGAAGGTAAAAATATGACTTTCAAGATAAAAAATATGGCGGTTGTATTGGCGGCTGCGGCAGTTATGTCCCTTGGCACCGTGTGCCATGCAGCTGATAACGATTTCAGCTCCAACATCGGAGTTGACAGGGTTGCCCATTTAGGAGTGTCCTATGTGATTTGCGACCAGCTTCACAGGAATTGCGGCATGAATGAGTTTTGGGCGGCGGTTACCACGATTGCAATCGGAGCCGCCAAGGAAAAATGGATTGATGATAAATGGGACAGCGGCGATTTTGCAGCGGATTGCGCTGGCGCGATGTTCTGTGTAACGTTCTAAGAAAAAGTTGGTGGTGTGGCCTCCGCGTTGTATGCGGGGAATGCCCGACCGCGGTGCGGCAGACGCGTAAATGTCTCACCGAAATATGCCAGACGTGGCCGCTGGGGTTGGAGTCCCGCCTTACCCAGCTAATTGCAGCATTTCCGTTAGGTGTTCGCACTATTTGCGGTTTTGTTGCCTAAGGTTGGTCGGTGACCTACAGAAGCATCGACAGAGGCTTTGCGGCCTGCCTTAAATAAATGGCTGATTTCGTCCGACACAGGACGGAGCGTATACGCCACGCATTGGAAAGAGCGTTGGGGCTTGTCCCTCCCAGCACAAGCGGACATATTCACTCTTGCAAGAGGAAAACGTTAGGCACTCACGGCAGTAAGTAGTGTAATGCCTTCCAAGGGGTTGGCTAAACAAACCCTAGGGCGGTCTGCATGTCATGCCACCGCCCGCATGTGTCCCCTAAGAGGTAATTGCCTTGCAGGGGGCTAACCATCATGGGGAGGGAAATGCCCTAGGCGGTGGGGGCAAGCTAGTCTTGCTGTGGGTTCGAGTACCCCACCTTTTCCCTCTAAAAGGGAGTAGTACCCAAGCGGTAAAGGGGGCGGCCTGCTAAGTCGCTAGGTTCAAATCCTACCTGCTCCGCCAACATGGTTCGGCTCAGTAGGGCGCAGGTTTCCCAAAGCCCGCGCCGGGGGTGCAAATCCTCTCCGAACCTTAAAACATCCTCTATTACAATAACATGAACAACGACTGGGAGAAGGACTGCGAAAGCGGTCCTTTTTTCGTGGAGAAAAACAGGAAGGAGGCCTAAATGAGCGATATTATCACAACCGAAGATGGGAAGCAGCTTTATCCAGCGGAGGTAATTGCCAAACTCTTTGGAGTCTCCGTCCGGCGTGTCCAGCAGCTTACCCAGGAGGGGATTATCTCAAGCACGAAGCCGCCAAAGGGCCGCAGGGGCTATGAGCTTGTCCCGACCATTCAGACCTATGTCCAGTATCTTTCGGACAAGGCCAAGGGCAAGGCGGCAACGCAGGAAGAGGACACGCTGAAAAAACAAAAGCTTCAAGTTGAGATAGACCTGAAGAAGTCCCAGCTTGAGCTCCACCAGCTTAAAAATGACATCGCTACAGGCAAATATCTGCCAGTCGAGAATATTCAGGAAGATTACAAGCTGTTTTTCACCACATTCAAAAAATTTGCCCAGGCGATGCCCGCCCGGCTCATCACTCAGATAGCTGGATATGTGGAACCTGCCGAGGCCAGAACCTTGGAGAAAAATCTAAATAACGAGGTATCGGAAATGCTCCGAGCTTTCATCGTTGCCGCCCAGAGTGGTGATGGCAAATGAAGAAACTGAGAAAGTACAGTTTTAGAAAGTTCGCCTGCCCGAAGTATATAGTAGACACACTGGATGCTATGAAGCCGCCTGATGATTTGGCCGTTTCAGAATGGGCAGCGAATTTCCGCATTTTGGACGAGTTGAGTTCAAAGATGATAGGCCCATGGAAAAATAGCGTGACACCGTACCTCGTTGGGATTATGGACGAATTTAATTCCCCTGACTCCGAGGAGGTTATATTCGTAAAGCCGACTCAGGTGGGCGGCACAGAAGCAATCTTTAACATGATGGGCTATGCAATTCAGCAGGACCCGGCCCCGATGATGGTGGTTTACCCATCTGACAGGCTGGCAACTAGCACATGCGAGACACGCATCATGCCCATGATAAAAGCCTGCGGCAGTCTCCGGCAGCGGTATGACCTAAAAAATTCAAGTCAGGACGAATTGAAATTCGACAACATGCGGATAAAGCTGACTGGTGCCAATAGTCCTGCCAACTTGGCATCCACGCCGATTAGATACCTGTTTCTTGATGAGGTGGACAAGTACCCGAACGCCAGCAAAAAGGAAGCTGATCCTATATCACTGCGAAAGAGCGCACCAAGTCCTACAGCTCAAACCGTAAGATTTACATGTGTTCAACACCTACGATAGAGACGGGGCAGATATGGCAGGCCATGAAGAACGCTGACATTGAGCGGCATTATTTCGTGCCGTGTCCAAAATGCGGCGAGATGATAGAGCTCAAATTTAAGCAAATTCGCTGGCCGAAAAAATCCGAGATGGATATGCCCGATTTAGACCGGGCCGAGTTCGCTCGGTATGTCTGCCAGGAGTGCGGTGCTGAGATAACTGACTCAGACAAAACGCTCATGCTACAGCGTGGGCAATGGCGCGATGTCAGGAAGCATACGCAGTTCCATCGTAGTGTAGCGTTCTGGATGAACACCCTGTATAGCCCGTTTACGCGGTTCGCTGACATTGCTAAGGAGTTTATACGTTCTAAGAATGACAGCGAGAAGCTACAGAATTTCACAAACTCATGGCTGGCAGAGCCGTGGGTTGATATGAAGCTGAAAACGGATGTGGCTCTTGTCATGAAGCGGCAAACTGATTTGCCAGCCGGGCAGGTGCCAGACTGGGCTCAGTTCCTGACGGCAGGTGTCGATGTGCAGGAGTCCTGCCTGTACTGGACCATAAGAGCCTGGGGTGCTTATATAACATCTCAAAATATCGCTCATGGGCAGGTGCTGAGTTTTACCGATGTTAGCCGCATCATGGATATGCAATTTCAGAAGGCGGATGGAACCGCGTTTGTTGTCAACCTGTGTCTCATGGATTCAGGTGACAGGACGGACGAAGTTTATGACTTCTGCTCAATGCACGCCGACTGGTGCTATCCCTGCAAGGGTACAGACACCAGGTTTACACATTACAGCATATCTAAGGTCAATAAAGCTGACTCTAGGGCATACGGTATGCAGCTTGTGCTTGTCGATGGCTGCAAGTACAAGGACATGATTGCAGGCCGCCTGCACCGCCCTAACGGGCAAGGTTCGTGGATGGTGCACAAGGATTGTGACCTTGAATATGCGGAGCAAGTGACCGCTGAGCATAAAATCAGCGAGAAAAAAGGCGATAAGATGGTTTATCGCTGGGTGCCGAAAACTACCCACGCAGATAACCATTACTTAGATGCCGAGGTTTACGCGCTGGCGGCAGCTGACATTCTCGGAGTTAGGATGCTGGCGGTCGAGAACATGGTTCAGGAACAGGAGCCAGCGGAAAATATCAATACCAAAAGAATAGCCCAGCAGGATAACGAGACCTGGGGTGATGATTTTTGGGGTTAGGAGGTAGGAAGTGGCAGAGGCTGAAATCAAAACAGCGGCCGAGAGGCTGCAAGTAATAGACCAGGCGATAGAGGAAATCATGATTGCGGGGCAGAGCTACAAGCTGGGAAGCAGACAGCTGACAAGAGCTGACATCAAACAGCTCAGGGCGATGCGCACCGACATTCAGAATGAGATGGCTGCGGAAAATTCCGCAGGTGTATTTGCAAAAACCTTTGTCGCGGAGTTCGATGGGAGGTGAGTCGGTGAGTTGGTTCAGTAATTTAGTCGGGGTATTCTCCCCCAGACGTGCAGCTGAGATGGAAGCCTGGCAGGCACAACGGGAGTTGATTAAACGCTGGGGCTATGATGCAGGCGGCTATGACAAGGAAAACCGTCACTGGCTGGCACCTATGGAAAGCTCCGAGACCACCGCAAGCCATGACCGCGATACCGTCAGGGCCCGTGCCAGGGATTTGGAGCGAAACAGCGACATTGCGAAAAGCGTTGTCCATGCTTTCAAGCGAAATGTTGTAGGTTCTGGCTTCAAGCTCCAGGCAAGGACCGCCAAGACGAAATTCAATGCAGACATTGAGCTGGCATGGCGCAGGTGGACCAAAGCCCGAAACTGTGACGTCACAGGTCAGCAGTCTTTTAATCAGCTGCTCCGCATGGCCGTGGAGCGCAAAAAGGTTGACGGCGGTATTCTCTTTAAGAAGTGCTACACGCCGGGCGGACTGGTGCCCTTCAAGTTGCAGGCTCTTGAGGTTGATGAGCTGGACACTAGCCAGTACACGCCAAAGAACCCAGCAAACAAGATTATAAACGGCATTGAATACGATGCCTACAACAAGCCTGTAGGGTATTGGATCAGGCGGTACAGCTTGGACGGGTATCAGATTATAGAACCCGAATATGTGGAAGCCAAAGATATTATCTTTTACTTCCAGAAAAGCCGGCCGTCCCAGGTGCGTGAGATGTCAGATATGGCTCCGACACTCACGCGCATACGCGATGTGAATGAGTTCGTTAAGGCTATTTCCATCAAAGAAAGGATTGCGGCCTGCCTATCAGCGTTCATCACGAAGACAAGCACGACTCCGACAGGCGGCATGGGCAGAGGCATCGGGCCAGCTCCGGCAGCACCGAAGCAGTCATACGATGGCAAGCGTATCACGCCGGGTATGATTATGGAGCGTAACGAGGTCAAAA
>CAMFET010000087.1 GCA_945949475.1 uncultured Phascolarctobacterium sp. | reverse complement strand
ACAAAGAAGTGCAAGCATAGAAGAATAAATAAACTAATCGTCAAACCGCAATTTACAAACAATATAGGAACAACTATGCAACAATCACTCTACGACTACATCCAACAACATATTGATGAAGATGGCGTATTTACCGAGCGCACCCTGCCCGACGGCAGCGACCTCACCAACATCGTTGAGCCCGGCCAGACCGATGCCTTTTACTACACAGCCGACATGCCCTCCAATGATGAAGACGCTAGCACCGTCCTCAAGGATTTGCGCGCCTACCTTGCCGAGCCCAACATCAACAGCTACCAAAAGCTTTACAAGGACCTAAAAGACATGTCCATGGCCGAATATGCCGATCCCTTCATCGCTGCCTTTGACAGTGACGATATGAATGAAACAGCCTTTGCCCTCGCACGTCGCTTGCTTTACAATGCGCGTCATCGCGAGCCCTTAAAATTTGCTCTATTGCTTTTCGGGCTTTACGGCATGCACCACATCGAAGAAAATGACCCCGAGCTATGGCGCGATTTAGTGACCACCGCTCACTGCGAAGAATTTACCTTTGCCTTTCTTTATAGCTGCCGCGTTACCAACCACATTTCCCAGCACGCTGTGTGGGAGCTTTTGGGCTGCACCAAGGGCTGGGGCAAGGTTTTTGCGATAATCGACTGCCAATGCCCCGATGCTGACCACCGCCATTGGCTCCTCAAAAATGGCCCCGATATTGATGTGGAATACCCTCCCCTAGCCGTAAAGCTTATCCAAGCGACCCAGCTAGACAAATTCTTACAGCAGCCGGTTATCGATTATCCCTGCTATAAAAGCGCCATTGCTATTTTGGGTAATTATATGATGTTGCTTTTACATTACAAGCCCGAAGCCGTGCGCGAAAACTATAATCTAACGGACATCAATCTTTATGGCATGCTGAAGAACCTGCTGCACCACGCTCTCTACCTATCGGTAGAGGCCGAGGATATGCTGGATATGATTACCATAGCCACCTCTTTGCGTTCCATGCAAGAAGAAAATTCTTTGTACTCACTCACACCAAACCAAGTGCAAGAGCTTATCGCTGCCTGCGACAAAATGGTTTATAACACCAATTGGGAACCCATCATCAACTCGCGCTTGTTCGAGAACGATCAAGTAAATTACCAGCTGGCAGACTTGGCCTACGAGCTGGAGCTGGATATTTGGCAGCAGCTATACGATTTTTGGCTTGTTCATCCCATGGAATATACGCTTTTACCCTACCTGCTTTCTTACGAGGGTGGAACTCGCTCCCAAAGAGTACTGGCCAAACTCACTGCTAATTTGCCCTTGTATGCCAACGAGTTGCATTCTTTGGTAGTGCCCCTCCACTATTTGCGTAATCACCCCGGCCAAGGCGAAACGATATTATGCTTCGCACTCTGCTCCATCTTCGAGCTACTGCGCAGCTGTGCCTGTGATGTTCTTGAGGCTTGGGGAGCGGACTATCTATCTGAAAGCATTAAGGAAGCTATTTACAGCGCCTTGCACAGCAGCACCGACGACCTAGTGCAGGCACGCTTATTAGCTATTTTGCAAGGTAAAAAGCTGGACGTAGAAGCGTTTTTGCAGCGCTTAAAGCAAAAACAAAAAAAGAAATAAAAATTTTAAAATTAGCACTTGCTAACTACACTAACATATGTTATAATCAAAGTGTAGTAAGCAATAGCTAATCAAAATTATCGTTTTCCCCTTCCTGATTTTACAGCCTTGACCTTGACCATATTCCTTCCAAACCTTTTGATTAGCATGCTACTATGACCACATTCTCCTCAAAAAGATGACTGCGTACGCACTTACGCAGTCATCTTTTTTTGTCTAATCCTTCTTTTTCCTAATTCAGCAAAATATATTTGCCTTTTTCATATAGTATGCTTTATAATAGGGTTAGACCTTTATGACGAAATTTTCTGCCAGTTGTTTTCTGGCGCTGAAGGGGATTTTTATGGACAAGGCAAGAACAACCCTGCACTGCATGCGTGGTCCGGCGCCCACGCCCAGCTGCCTCTGCAAGCTACAAAAGCTGTCCCTTATTTTGGAAGCAAGTAAACTGGACGCCTTTGAATATGTTTCCGCTAAGGATACCTTAACAGTCTACGACAATTGCTTGAATGTGCTTACCCAAGTTGAAGACTTCCTGCAAAACATTGATTTTGTTAGCTCCATCGATGCTCAGTATCGTGATAAGGTGAAGCAATTCTTTTTAGGTGATGTAGCCCAGCCGCTGTACAGCGAGGGGACTCGTGTTTCCGACGGCAAGCACATCACCTGTTTAGTACAGGGCATGCTCCTCCCGGACGAAGATAATAACGCTTATGTTATTTTGGGCACTATTAAGGACATTACGACCTTTACTGAAAAGGCTCAGCAGCTGGAAAAGAAAACCCAGCTTGATTCCTTAACAGGGCTTTATAACCATGCCCATGGCATGGAGCTGATTAACAACGAGCTCCACAACAAGAATCCCTTCGATACCTGCGCCTTCGCCATTGTGGATATAGACTTCTTCAAGCAGATTAACGATACCTATGGTCATCTTTTTGGCGACCATGTTTTGCTAGAGCTCTCTACCATTTTTAAAGAAGTGCTCCCCTCCGACACCATTATTTCCCGCTTTGGCGGCGATGAATTTATTCTCTATTTCCCCAACATCACTCGTATCGACTTAATTCAAAAGCTCAATCGTCTCATGCAGCACATCCACGACGTGGAAATGCTTAACCAAACCGATACCCTAAGCTGCAGCATCGGTATTTGCTTTTTGCCGGAAAACACTACCGGCTTTACCTTCGACCAGCTTATGGAAAATGCCGATTGGGCCCTTTACCAAGCAAAATTTAATGGTCGCGATACTTATCTTTTCTGCGATGATTTGAATCGTTACCAGCAGCTTCGCAATAAAGACGTTCATGCCAGCAATAGACTGGATGCACGCTATTTTCAAAACGACCCCATTGCCACGGCCTTTGAAATTTTTGAAACCAGTCTTTCCGTAGAGGATGCCATTAATCTGCTGCTCAAGGTTATCGGCATGCGTTTTCATTTGGACCGCATCAGTATTATTAACATGAATTTGGCTGACTGTATGGCTACTAAGGCCTACTTTTGGGCCAAAAACGCCTCACCCTTCTGCCTACAGGATAGCTTTAGCTTTGATAAGGAATTATTTCGCAAGGTTTTTCGGCTTCGTGATGAATCGGGCTTGATTGAAATCAGCGCGGAGGCTCTTGATATTGAGCATAACACCTTTTTTGAGGCAGCAAAAAAGGCCAATGCGAAAAGCATTTTGCTTGCTCCCATGTTTTGGCAGGGACAAATGACTGGCTTAGTAATCTTTTCTGTATGCAATAAAGCTAGACACTGGTCACGCCAGACCAAGCAGCAGCTCAACGAGCTGACCAAGATTATCACCGCTCACCACGCCAAAAGCATGGACCTTAATGCCTGCCATAGAGGAGCTCTCAGCGAAAACAAGGCCGATTCCCTGACCGGACTCATTCCCTTCTCCCAATTCCGTGAGCAAATGGAGCAGATGATCGTCAGCGGTCAAGCGAAGAATCACGCCGTTATCTACACCGATTTTGATCGCTTTAATCTTATTAACCAAAAATACGGCTTTGCCTTCGGCGACAAGCTCCTGCAAATCTTTACGAGCTTTGTTTCCGATGCTCTTAGCAATAAGAAAAACATTCTTTTTTCCCGCATTGTGGCCGACCAGTTCATTCTTTTCCGACCCTACGAAAACATCGCCGATGCTGAAGCTCGCGTAGATGCTATTAATAATCACTTTATGGATTATGTTACCAAGCAATATCCCTTCCTTAAGCTACGCTTACGCAGTGGCATTTACCATGTAACAACTGAATGTAAAACCGCTGCCGAAGCCATCGATGCAGCCAATTACGCACGCAAATCCTTGCTTAATAATCATCAAACCACCGCCGCTCTTTATAACGAAGCCTTAGCCAACAAACAACAGCTGGAGCGGCTTATCTTCGCCAATGCCAACACAGCCTTCACCGAGAAGAACTTCAAGGTTTTCCTGCAGCCTAAATTTTCGCTTGTGGATAATTCCCTCATCGGCGCAGAAGCCCTTATTCGTTGGTTCAAGGACGACGGCACTCAGGTTTATCCGGACCAGTTTATCCCTGCTCTGGAGGCCAATGGTAGAATCACCGAGCTAGACTTCTTTGTTTTTGAAAGAGTAGCTAAATTCTTGGCCAAAAACCAAAGACTTAATCGCCAGCAGGTGCCCATCTCCGTCAACGCCTCCATTTGGCACACCGAAAACGACGACACTGTGCAACGCTATCTAGGCATACTGGATACCTACGGCATCGATCCCACTCTTGTGGAAATCGAGCTCACAGAAACCGTAGCTGCCCAAAATTACGCTAAGGTTTACCAGCTCTTCGACCAATTGCGTCAAGAAAAAATCAAGACCTCCTTAGACGATTTTGGCGCTGGCTATTCCTTGGTCAATATGGTGGTTGATATTCCCATCGATACTATTAAAATCGACCGCAAGCTGCTTTTAAATTGCGAAAGCAGCTTTAAGGGCCGTATTTTCCTAAAAAACAGTATCGCCATGCTGCATAGCTTGGGCTACAGCATTATCTGCGAGGGCGTTGAAACCGAAACGCAACGGCAGCTACTTTTGGACTGTGGCTGCGGTAAGGGTCAGGGCTATTTATTCTCTAAACCCATTCCTATCGAGGAGTATGAAGCTAGGTTTTATGGTAGCTGCTAATTCCCAAATTACCCCCTAATACGGTATAATTTTGCTTTCCGGAGCACGAAAAACTTCATATTTTCAAGGCCGACGATTTTATAGTTTCATTATCAAAAGGCCGTTACTACATAGCAAAAGACACCGAAAACCCCGCATAATGCAAGGGCTTTCAGTGTCTTCTGCTATATTAGGGAGTAATTAGGGAGAAGCAATTTTATATGCAAGCTTTGAGAAATAGCATTTGCTACCTATACCTA
>CAMFET010000086.1 GCA_945949475.1 uncultured Phascolarctobacterium sp. | reverse complement strand
CAATTATACATATCAATGGCAATTAATTTACCAAGAAAAGCTTTTTGTTTCACGTTTACACCCCTAAAAATAAAATAAGCAAATAGCGGCCCTCTTTTTGCTTTTCTTCAGCTTCGAGGCTCGCTTATAATATATTATAGCTAAAAAAATAAAGCCTGTAAAGCTAAATGCTCTCCCGAAAGCGTATTTTCGTGATATAATAGATGATAATAGAAAAAACACATGTTTCTTTAGGCTGAGACGAAGATTATTGGTGGTGAAGCTATGGAAGTACAGGAGGGCGTTGTAGCCGACATCGTCTTTCAAAGTGATGATGGCATGTACAGCGTGCTACGGGTAGAAAATAAAGCTTTGGGCAAATTTACAGCGGTATATCGGGGGCCGGCCCCCTATTTGGGCGAGCAGATAAGCATCACCGGAGAGTGGGTTGAGCATGCTCGCTTTGGCCAACAGTTTAACGCTGCCTCCCTGCAGGTTATGCAGCCGACTTCTGCTGCCGGTATGGAGCGTTTTTTGTCCTCCGGCGCGCTGCCGGGCGTAGGGCCCGTGATGGCAGCTCGCATTGTGGAAATGTTTGGTACGGATACCCTGCTCGTGCTAGAGCAATATCCCGAACGATTAGCCAAGGTTAAGGGCATTAGTGCCAAAAAGGCAGCGGCCATCAGCGAGGCTTATCAGGCATTGTCGGGCTTGAGGGAGCTGATGCTTTTTTTGGAGGAGAATGGCGTTTCCAGCGGTTATGCGGCCAAGCTGCAGGCTGTGTATGGTGATACAGCTATAACGCGCTTAAAGGAGAATCCCTACTGCTTAGCGCGTGATGTGGATGGCATAGGCTTTAAAACAGCGGACCGCATTGCGCTAGCTATGGGGATGGAGCACGATTGCAGTGAGCGCTTGGAGGCTGGCATAAGCTATGCATTGGTTTCCGCGGCAGGAGCGGGGCACACCTGCGTGCCCGAGGAGCTTTTGGTGCGCGAGACGGCACGGGTGCTTTTGGTGGAACGCGAGGCCGTGCAGGAGGTTTTTAACCAGCTCATCCAAAAGGATAGGCTACGCCTAGAAGAGGTTGGGGGCGTGCGCTTTATTTATCCCGAATACCTTTATCGTGCTGAGGTGCAGACTGCACGCCGCCTATTATATTTGCGTGACCAGGCCAAGCCTATTACGAGAGTAAATGCAGATGCAGTTATTGCCGCTTGGGAGCGTGAAGCTGGCATCCGTTTGGCCGATGCTCAGCGTCAGGCCATTTATACTAGTTTGGAGCACGGCGTATTTGTGCTTACAGGTGGGCCTGGTACGGGCAAAACTACGGTTGTCAAGGGCATTTTGAATGTGCTGGAGAAGGCGGGCTGTCGCATTTTATTGGCAGCGCCTACGGGGAGAGCAGCCCGTCGTTTGGCCGATTCGGCTGGTCATCCTGCGCTCACTGTGCATCGCCTTTTGGAGTATCAGCCCAGCGGTGATGGTCTCTTTTTTGGCAAGAATGAAGAGGATCCCTTGGATGCAGAGGCGATTATTATTGACGAAGCTTCCATGCTGGATATCAATTTAACATATCATCTCTTGAAGGCAGTGCAGGGTGGCTGCCGCTTGATTTTCGTGGGCGACGTAGACCAGCTGCCTTCTGTAGGAGCTGGCTCCGTGCTGCAGGATATGATTCGCTCGGGAAAAATGCCTGTGGTGCGGCTTGAAAATGTTTTTCGGCAGGCGGAGGTGAGTCCCATCGTGCGCAATGCCCATAAAATCAATCATGGGCAAATGCCGGACTTTATCCCCGGTCCAAATAGTGAATTTGCTTTGCAGGAATTTACGGAAGAGCAGGCAGCAGCTGAATTTGTTGCACAGCTCTACGGTGATTTAACCCTGGATGGGGACTGGCGACGGGTGCAGGTGCTGAGCCCCATGCATAAGAGTCCCTGCGGCGTGCAGAACTTAAATAAGCTTTTGCAGCAATATATTAATCCACCTAGCGCGAAAAAGCCGGAGGTATCTATTCCGGGCAATGTTTTGCGGGTTGGCGATAAGGTGATGCAGATTCGCAATAATTATGAAAAGGATGTATTTAACGGCGATATTGGCCGGGTCTATAAAATAGAGGGTAAAACGGTGACTGTTGCCTTCCCGGAGCGTCCCGAGGGTGATTACGTGAGCTACAGTCAGGGTGAGTGCGAGGAGCTGCAGCTGGCTTATGCGATGAGTGTGCATAAGTCGCAGGGCAGCGAGTATCCCTATGTTATTTTGCTGATGGTGCCCAGTCATTACGTAATGCTGCAGCGTAATTTGCTCTATACTGCAGTAACGCGGGCTAAGCAAAGGGTATTGGTAGTGGGCTCTAAGCGGGCGGTGCTGACGGCAGTGGAGAACGATAAAACGAGGCGGCGACACAGCCTGCTAGCAGAAAGACTGCAGGAGGATACGGAGGTCTTTTAATGCTCAAGGATTATTATCGAGCAACAAATTATTATATGCGTGTGCTGCGGGAGCTGATTTTTCCGCGTCGTTGCGCTGTGTGCGGCAATGTGATTGATACTGCCTATTTATGCCCTGCCTGTCGCAAGGGATATGCTTTGCAAAAGTATGTACAGCTCAAGCCACGCGAAGAATTCTTGGCCGGACAAGCAGAGCCCATGGCCGAGGATATGTTGGACAGCGTACTTTTGCTTTATAAATATGATGGTATTCTAAAGGAAGCACTGCAGCGGTTAAAGTTTTCAAGCGAGGCCAGTCTTTTGCCACTGCTCAGTGAGGAGGCTGAGGCGGCTTTGCCGAGCGCCAAGCTGCGCTGGTTAAGTCAGTTTGATGTCATAACCTGCATTCCGACGAGTCCGGAACGTCGCGCACAGAGAGGCTTTGATGTGCCGGAGGCAATTTTTGCACCGCTTTTGGAGCAGCGAGGCGGCGAATTTCAGGCTCAGCTTCTGAGTAGGGTACGCTCTACCTTGCCCTTGTTTGAGCTATCACCTCAGCAGCGGCGCGAGGAGCTAAATGGTTGCTTTGAGCTCAAGCCGAGCGCCACGCGTATGGTAGCAGGTAAACGCGTGCTGCTGTGCGATGATATTTATACGACGGGTAGTACTATGGCAGAGGCTGCGAGGGTGCTGCGAGGAGCGGGGGCGAGAGAGGTGCATGGGGTGGCTATGTGTGCGTCAAGCCATAATTGGTAACGAGGTAACGTGCGTGAAAAAGCACCATCTACTTCGTCAGCCCTCGTAGGAGTATTATTCATACGCCGTCCTCGGTCTTTCTCGTATCTGGTACTTTTTGACGCACGTTATGGTGTATTTAAAAAGCGCCATCTACTTCGTTGCGGCTCCTAGGAGTACTAAATTGTACGCCGAATATTAAATATTATATTAAAAAGAGGCATTATAATGCTTTTAAAGCTAAAACAATTTTTCAAACAAGAAACTGTGCTGTGTGTAGCTGTGCTGTTGGCGTGTGCCACTAGCTTTGTAGAGCGCCCACGGTTAGAGTATATTGATTTTGCTGTGCTTAGCATTTTGCTGAGCTTGATGCTAGTGGTAGCCGGACTTAAAAGCGTCAGCTTTTTGGATTGGGTAGCGCTTAAGCTTTTGCAGCGCTGTGCTAGCTGGCGCAGTGTGGTGCTAGCACTAGTCGGGGTAACCTATGTGTCCAGCATGTTTGTAACTAATGATGTAGCCCTCATCACCTTTGTGCCCTTGGCTCTTATTATTGGCAAAAGGCTGCAGCGTGATGTGGCGCGGCTCATCATTTTGCAAACATTGGCAGCCAATTTGGGCTCCATGGTGACGCCTCCGGGTAATCCACAAAATTTGTTTTTGTATTCTCATTATCATTATACTGCGAGTAGCTTTTTTGCAGTTATGGCTGTGCCGGGCTTGCTTTCAGTGCTTTTTTTAGGGCTTTTAATTTGGCGTGGCCGCAACGAGCGGCTCACCTTAGAGCTGCCCGAGCCTAATAAGCCGGATATGCTGCAAACGGTGCTGCTGCTCTTGCTTTTGGCATTGAATATTGCCGCAGTGCTGCATTGGTTGGATAAAACCGTGGCCCTGCTCATTACTGTGGCCTTTGTACTGCTGAAGCAGCGCCGGCTTTTGTTAATGGTGGACTACAGTCTATTAATTACCTTTGTGGGCTTTTTTGTTTTTATTGGCAATATCAGCCACACTAATCTTGCAATATACCTCAAGCAAACGCTGTTGGGCACGGCAGCGGGAACTTATTTGGCTGGGGTAGTAGCTAGCCAGTTTATTAGTAATGTGCCTGCGGCTATGCTGTTGGCGGGCCTTACGTCTAAGGCGGATGCCTTGCTTTTGGGCGTGAATATAGGTGGGCTGGGCACTTTAATTGCCTCTATGGCCAGCGTTATTTCCTACAAGCTTTTTGTAGCAGAGCATCCATACCAAGCGGGAATATATCTACGTACCTTTTTATATTATAATTTCGCGGGCTTAGCTTTATTAGGCAGCTTAACGTATCTTTTGCTTTTATGGTAACGGAGCCTAAGCTTGCCAAGCATAGCTTATGAAGAAGCTTGAAAATATGTTAACTAAATTTTGATAAAAGGTTGACTAATGGGTGGGCCTGATTTATAATATCCTACATGAAAGGATGTTAGAAAATGTTAGAGCTTGCACATAAACTGGCGGACAGCGATAGAAAATTTTTTGGCGGCTGGGTTCTGGCTGGGGTGGAGGCCCATATTCATGGTGAGGCCACCAAGCTTGCAAACCATGTGCTGCTAACTAAGGAGCGTAAATCCATAATACAAGTGCTGGGCACTATCACTACAGCTGCTGGCGAGCAAATGGTGAAGGAGCTACGGGTGTTTTTGGTATTGCCCAAGCAGAAGCTTGGTAGCAAGCCTGCAATTAGCGAGCAGCCCGTGGGCAAGCTGCTTATTAAGCATTGCTTCACTAAGCAGGAGGTGCGCGATTATGTTGCTTATACTGGGGATGAAAACATTATCCACCAGGGTGAGCATCCCATCGTTCCTGGCCTGTGCATGGCTTCATGGCTCCAAAAAGCATTGCAGCTTTGCGATCTGGACTGGC
>CAMFET010000085.1 GCA_945949475.1 uncultured Phascolarctobacterium sp. | reverse complement strand
CAATGCTTCAACAATAGTGCTGCGTGGATTCAAATTCAAAAAGGCATCCATATCGGCAAAATTGGTTTCGGCATCAATAATGCCCACCTTTTCGCCACTAACACGTGCCAAGGACAGGGCTAGGTTAACAATCAGCGTTGTACGACCACTCTTACCCTTGGGACTAAAAAAGCTCAGCACCTGACAATTACTCTTGCTGCCCCCTCTGTGCAGCTTAGCATCGTCCACAGCCTTTTGAAAGCGTTCCGCATCTAAAGGCTTGAGGAGCAGCGCATCAAAGTCCAAATCCTGAAATCTTTTGCGTGAGCCCTCGTCCCAGCGCTTACTAAGTGCAATAACCTTGAGCTCGGGCATGCTCTTGCGCAGCTCCGGCAACAGCTTATCAGGATCAACAATGGTATAATCCACATCCAAAAGGAGAATTTCTGGCTTTAAGGTTTCCAAATTACCAATACCAGCGGCACCAGCTCGATATTCAGTTACTTGATAAGCATCCAGATTGTTCAGCACCCGCAGCATACTAGCGCGGCTTTCGCTATCCTCATCCCAAATGCATACGCGAGTTTTTAGTACCATAGCATTGACCTTCATTCACAAAAAACTATATCCAGGCAAAGTTTATTTAAACAAGCTGCCCAACCAGCCAGTCAGGCCACCGGATTCTTCTTTTTCACCCAGCTCTTCACTAACCATATCACTAATCTCATCAGCCAATTTATTCTTAGACTCTGTTAGCACTACGGGCTTAGCCTCCTTGATGGACTGCATAATCCCCTGATAATCATTGCTGATGAAATACTGAAAAGGACGCCCCAAAAGAGCTTCTACGTCCTTAGTGCTGATTTGGGTTTCCGCTTTGTTACGGTTCAAAATTAAGCGCACTCGTTGATAATCAAACTGCAGCTTATGCAGTGTTTCGAGACCAATTTTTAAATCCTTAATAGAAGGAATAAAGTCCACAACACAGGGCAAATAGAGCACATCCGTCTGCTCCAAAATAGCTAAGGTAATGCCCGTAAAGCCCGTTGTAGTATCCAGCAGCACATAATCGTAATCATCACGCAGCTGGTTGATGGCCTGCACAATAGTTTCGGCATCCATAATAAAGCCCTCATCCACCTCTAGGGGAGCTGCCAAAACATCAAAGCCAAATTTTATTTCGGTGATGCAGGTAGAGGTATCACGTTGATTATCCTCCTGCTCATAGTAATCGAATAAGGTTTTTTCAGGGGTTATGCCCAAATAATTGCACACATCACCAAACTGCAAATCTAAATCAGCCAAGCACACCTTGTAGCCTCGCTCCGCCAAATCTGCAGCATAATTCACTGCTAAAACAGTTTTGCCCACGGCAGAGGCAGTACTAAAGAAGGTGAATACAGAGCCCTTAATGCCCTCATTTTTTCTTTTTATTCTTGGACTTTGGTTGTTCATATACTTCACCATCCAAAACCTGCTTATCCGTTAGCTTGGTCAAGCGATTGGCTTCATCAGACATAATGGGTTTATAATCACTATCTACCAGAATCGGAGTCAGGAGAATAATAATTTCGCGACGCTCTCTGGATTTAGCAGTACTGCGGAAGAACTGTCCCAAAATAGGAATATCGCCCAACAGAGGAATCTTCGAAATAGTTTTGCTCTCATCGGAGGAAATCAAGCCACCGATGGCCATGGTCATGCCAGGACGCATCTGCACATGAGTAGTAGCCTTGCGCGACTTCATACCAGGAATGCTGGAGCCATTGTTGCCGTATGCAGCAACAGCGTTGTCCTTATCCAAGGCACTAACCTCGGTTTCAATTTTGCTATCCACCGAATTATCTTTCATGACATTAGGCTCAATGTTCAGCTTAATGCCATATTCACGCCATTCCACAGAAATAGCATTATCACCATTATTAACAGGAACAGGGATTTCACCGCCAATGAGAATTTCGGCCTTCTCGCCACTCATGGTAATAATATAGGGCTGGGACAAGATTTTAGCATCGCCTTTTTTAACCAAAGCGTTGAGTTGCGCATTGATTTCGGCATAGGAGCCAAACCAGCCAAAAATATTGGCCTTTTCGCGACTATTGCTGGTGCTTTGCCCCATAGTAAAGGAGCCCATAGTGCCCAAAGAAGGAGGTGCACCATCACCGCCACTAGATTCAGAATTAGATGAACCACTAACGTTAGCAACAGAAATGCCCAAATTCCTTGCTTTACTGCTAGAAATCTCTACAACTCTGCTTTCAATGCGCACCTGCTTCGGCTTAGTCATTTCCAAAAGGTTAATAACCTCACCGCCAAAGCTAGCCGCAATCTTTTCCGCACGATTCTTTTCGTATTGGTTTTCCACCGTGCCCTCGAGCATAATGCGTCCGCCGGACACGTTCACAGTAACATGAGGATAACCAATTAATTGGGCAATGGAATAAGCCAAGCCAGGATCCGTGCCCGTAACCACAACCTCAAAGGTCATGTAATTATCGCCCTTCCACACATGCAGAGAGGTGGAGCCAACCTTTTTGCCCACCAGCATGTATTGCTCGGAGGATAAAATAACCACATCGGCAATATCAGGATTGGCAATGGCCACCTGAGTTACGCCACCGCCGTAATAAATATTAGAACGATTTACCCCAACCTGCAATCTTTCTGCCGCAAAAACAGAACCTGCACAAAGCAGACAGCACAGAAGCAAGCCTATAAGAATTCTTAACATCTTCATCACTCAAGCTCCTCCACTTTCGTTTTAGCGACTAATATTGGTGCCACGAATTACAGTCACACCATGATTTGCCGAAGGTCTTGCAGCACCGCCTTCGCCGCCAGCAACCGGTGCCGGACGAGGCATAGCGCCACTGCCCACAACGGTAGCTCCATAAAATTCTTCCTCGGTAGGTTTAGCAGGACGCAGCATGAAGGAAACCTTACCCTCCTGCTGAGCCATGCGCAGCTGCACAGCTTCCCTTGGGTCCAAAGCCAAGGTTATCGTTCTTGCCTGCTCATTCTTTTTATTGCTGTTAGCAGAATTCATATCCGTACTGCCAACTGCCAAAACCAGCACCTTTTGCAAAATCAATCTGCCAATAGCCGGCATGCCATTATTTTGTCCCTTGATATATAATACATCCACATAGGTCGCAGGGCGAATAAAGCCGGCCACACCGCTAATATCATCAACATTAATGGTTATGGCGCGCTTATCATTAGGAATGCTATTTACAAAGGCATTGGCAAGGCCATTGCCATTCAAACGTTTCCTAGTAATTTGATCACCCGAATTCACCGGCATACGAATAGTTTTGCCAACTGCATCCGGTAAAGTGCGTAAGGCATCGGGCTGTGCAAGGTTGGGCGGAACTAGCTCCAAGCGCACCATCTTGTCGGTGAGGACAGTGCCAGGAGCAATATCCATAGCTGCCACCACTACAGCCTTAGTTTCTTTCTTTACTTCCTTGGGCTGGGCCTTGGACAAATAAGAATAAACCAAGATACCACATATAATGCTCAATGCAGCTGCTATAATCAATAACAGCTTAGGAGAAAGCTTACGCATCGTCAATCAAGTCCCTTCTCTATATCTAATGGGAAAATATTGGAAAAAAATTATTTAAGCACGTCTAGTAATGAAAACTGAATATTCCCTTTTACTCATCTTATATTATACCTACTTGCTCTATAATATACAAGTATCTTTATGGAAAATTTTTAGCTTTTGAGCTTTGTTCATTATAATCAATTCTATTAACGATATATATTTTCACATTCGAAAAACCTTAGTATTGTATTTTTTATAAAAAATGACGCTTATTGAAGTAAAATCAACCAACGTCATTTTTTAGAGCAATATATATTACCAGCTTTATTTACTAGCCTCTTTTTCTAGAATATAAGCCAGAACGGTTATACCACGGCATATATCATCAAGGCTCGCATATTCTGCCGGATTATGGCTGATGCCACCCTTACAGGGAATGAAAACCATAGTAGTGGGGGCGATTTTAGCCATGTGCATAGCATCGTGACCCGCACCGCTATTCATATGTAAAAAGCTGTAGCCTAATTCCTTGCAAATGCCCTCGGTTTGCTCTGTCAAAGTCTCGTTCAGGGGGACTGGGCTGTCTGCAGTCAGCATTTCGATGCGCACGCCCACCCTATCAGTAACAGCTACATTTTCTGCCTCAGCTTGAATATTCTCCAAGGTACGATTGATGCTGGCCTTATCTACACCACGCACATCAACCCACAATGTTACAGCCCCGGGAACTACGTTAATGGAGCCGGGCTCAACCTCAACCACGCCAACAGTACCAACAGTGCCATGCTCCTTTTCATCCTCGGCAGCCTCATTCACAGCTAAAATCAGCTTTGCGGCAGCCACTAAAGCATCTCTACGCATACCCATGGGAGTAGCACCGCTGTGGTCCGCCATGCCCTGCAAATGAATTTTAAAGCGCGTAGGCGCAGCGATATTATGCACAATGCCGATGTTGATTCTCTTTTCCTCCAGCACCTTGCCCTGCTCAATGTGCAGCTCGCTAAAGGAAGCATAATGCCCTGCAGGAATGATGGCATCGGCATATTTTTCGGGGTCGCAACCCCATTGGCGCAGCGCTTCGAGGAAAGAAATATCGTCCTTTTTACCGCCCTTATTTAGCTTTTCGGGAGTAGCTACACCGGTGAGCAGCTTGCTGCCCATGGTAGCAAAGCCAAAGCGGCTGGACTCTTCGGCTCTAAAAATAATCACTTCAATGCTACGCTTAAGCTTAGCATCACGCAGCATATAAAGCGCTTCTAAAGCACCTACCACGCCACACATGCCGTCATAAGCGCCACCGTGAATAACAGTGTCTAAATGACTGCCACAGGCTACAGCAGGCAGGCTGCTATCGCTGCCCTCACGACGCAGGAACACATTGCCCACTGCATCCTCGCGCAGTGACAGTCCCAAATCCTGAACCTGCTCTAATAGCCAGCTTTGGGCTTCTTTATCCAAAGGACTATAGGCTAGGCGGGTTACGCCCTGCTTTGAGTCTGTGAATTTAGCCAAGCCTGTTAAAAGCTCGTTT
>CAMFET010000084.1 GCA_945949475.1 uncultured Phascolarctobacterium sp. | reverse complement strand
GCTCCTTGTCTTCCAGATTACGAATTCTCCTTGTAGCTTCATGTCCATCCATGACCGGCATCTGAATATCCATCAGCACTAAATCATAATAGTCCGGAGCGGACGCTGCAACCAAATCCACGGCCTCCTGCCCATTTTCCGCTGTGTCTATCACAAAGCCATACTTACTTAAAAGCATACAAGCAATTTCTCGGTTGAGCTCATTATCCTCTGCCAAAAGCAAGCGCTTCCCTGCAAATTCAGCTACACCCTCAGCATGGCCATGCTGCTTTGTTCCTTCCTCATTTGCTACCCCAGCCTCTGCTTGCAACCGTAGCTCAAGACGAATGATAAACTCAGTGCCCACGCCCTTTTGACTTTCTACCTCAATGGTTCCGCCCATCATATCCACAATATTCTTGGTAATGGCCATACCAAGGCCAGTTCCCTGAATTTTGCTAACAGTAGAAGTACGTTCACGCTCAAAGGGCTCAAAAATATGCTTGATAAACTCCTTGCCCATACCGATACCAGTATCCTTGACACGGATTTCATAAATCGCCCTATCCTCTACCTCATAGGTTGGCTCCAGCTGGGACATAGTTAGCCAAATGCTACCACCCTCTGAAGTAAACTTCACCGCATTAGCCAACAGATTAAACATTACTTGATTCAAGCGAGTTTTATCGCAGAAAACATGTCTATCTCGCAGGTTACTATAATCAACATGGAGCTTCAGCTTACGCTCCTTAGCCTGTCCTTCCATTATGCTTTGCAGCTCTTGGAGCGTTGTTACTAAATCAGTTTCCTGCTCCTCTAAAACAACCTTGCCGCTTTCAATACGACTCATATCCAGGATGTCGTTAATCAAGCCCAGCAAATGCTTACTGGAGGACAAGATTTTGCTCAAGTAATCCTCCACCTTCTTGCCATCCCTTATATCATCTAAAGCAAGGGTTGCAAAGCCAATAATCGCATTCATAGGCGTGCGAATATCGTGGCTCATGTTGGACAAAAAGGTACTCTTGGCCTTGCTGGCGCTTTCTGCAACCTTCAAAGCATCCTCCGCAGCTACGCGCAGCTTATTCAGCTTTTGGTTGGTTTCCTTTTCAATTTTAATCATCTTACTGCTGCGCTCTGCCCTTACGATACTGATTAGAGCCAGCAGCACCAGTCCTAGCAAAAGCACTGTGAAGACAACCTGAATTCTAAGTGCAGATTGCAGCATGGTCATAGTGCTTACAGCCACATATTCTGCTGGAATCAACAGCATGATGGTCATATCATATTCGGCCATTTTGGCAAGACAATAATAATACTCATTGTCCTTCAGCAACACGCTAGCAGTGGCAATACCATAATTGTTCAACTGCTCCCGCATCGTGGCAAAATCCTTGGAACCGACGTATGTTCCCTCACGCAGAGCCTTGAACACATTCCGTACACCCAAAATATCCTCATTATCAGCATCATAGTACGCCAAGGTACCATTCCTATTGATAATATAGGTCGCCGCATGACCGCCATAGGACTCCGTAGTGTAATATTTTCTAATAGTGCTAATCTCCTTTAGCAGCACCATATGCGTAAAGCGCAGGCCTCTCTTAGAGTCAGATCTACTTTGCAGCTTGTGGGAAAAGGCTAAGTACGTACCCTTCACATTACTAGTATCAGTAACAAAGGTGTGCTTTACAGCACCATCCGCCAAATACTTCAAGTCATCCCAAATACCCACCTCACCATCGGTGGTATAACCTCTGCCCATAGCGTCCAAAAGCATAATGCGACAACCATACAATTCCGTGTGAAAGATTCCTTCAGCCTCTTTAATCCCCTGCTGCGCCTGCTCCTTGCTAGAAAAGCTTTGAACGTTAACATAATCCTTAATACTAGCCACCAAATTCCAGTGTGTTTCAAGATTATAGTGCAGGTTCACCCGCAGCTGGCTGCTCATTTCCTCTAACTGACTGGAACGCTCTTGCTCAGCCTGCTTCATAAAAAAGCTACGCAAATAGAAACCGCCCAGCACCAACAGTGTAATCAATGACAGAATGAAGATACCATGCACTAAATACTGCCTATATTCTTTAGCTTTCAAAAAATATTTTTTCATACACTTTACCTTCATCCTTAACTAATAGCTCCACTAATTTATTCATGGAGCTTGATATAATCGGTGGGCTGCTCAAGCTTTCCCTTATCAACAGCTAAATGCTTATACAAATACTTGTAAATTTTTTCCACATCATATGTATAATCTTTAATACCCATAGTAGTAATAACCAGGCCCTTACTCCAGCCGCGGTCACCCAAAAGCAGGATGGAATACTTTTCGTTTCTATCCAGCTCCTTGCCATTGCGTGTTAATTTATTAAGCTTGTAACCACCCTCCTTAGTACGGGAAATATCCATTTCAAAGCCACTGGACACATAAAGAGTGCTATCGTTACATACAACGCCATAGCCATGCTTCGCAGCCAAGCTACGCTCCACCAGCTCGTATACCTGAGCGCCCGTCATTTTGGCTTCAATGGGCCAGGCAGCATCATTGTGGGTCAAAAAACTGAGCTCTTTGCGCGTATACTCACCCTTGTAAACGGGACCGCTGACATAACAAGCCTGCACAAAGAGTAAATCGCTTCCTACCAGCTTGCGCACAGTATTAAAAATAGCAGAAGCAGCCTGATTACCATGCTCAGGAGTGAATTCATTGCTGAAGGCTTGGTCCAATGTCGCAACCACAGGCTCCTTGATAGTATCCTTCTTCAGCTCTTCATTAAAGGCAGCCAAAGCCTCCTTAGGACTCTTCACATCCCCACGCAAAATCTTATGCACCACAATGCGTGATATCTTGAACATCTCATTAGAGGCCATCCGAATATACATTTTATTCTCTTTAATGTAGGGCTTAAGATTTTCAAGGCTGGGCATCAGCTCCAGCTTCACGTTCTTGTTATAGGGAACCATGTTATTGCCCCAATTGATGTTATTTTGTCCATCCTGACTAAGCATAGCGCTCATGATCTCTAAAATGAGCTTATTGCGCTCTGGCTTTTCCATGCCCTTTTTATTAGCTGCAACCTGAAAGGCAGGATAGGTCAAATACCAATTATCCCTTGGCGTAGTACCTAAATAAGGCAGCATGTAGGTTTTATCACCCTTACGACCGGAAAACATCTCCGAATCACTGCCTGTTCCCCGATACATGGCTTGCTTGCCACTCGTAAACTGCTTTTTCGGGTACCAGTTAAAGTACTTTGTTTCTTCAGCAGTCCAGCCCATTTTCTCCTTTAAGTCAAAAAAGCGCTCAAAAACAGGCAGCCACACCTTTTCGGAAAGCTGATGTGTTTTACCACTTTCGTATTGCTGACGCCATTCCCTGCCCTCCATGGAAGTAAATTGAGGAATACCAAAGCCCTGTAAAATTTCCATGCAGGTATAATCCTCTGCAAAGTCAGAAGAAAAACCTCTGATGCCCTTGGCTTCAAAGGCCTTGGCGCTGTTTAGCAGGGACTGATAATCGTTGGGAAGTGCAATATTATGCTCCTCAAAAAGTGTTTTATTAACAATGACACTATCTACTACAGCGCAGGCAGGAAGCCAATTAATGGTGCCATCGCTATAGGTATAGCTGTCCAGATAGGTACCATAAAAGGTGGCAGCCAGCTTGGTATTACTCAAATCGTAGAGCATATCCTTGAGTCCAACAGCATCACGCATAGAAAAACGACGCACAGTAATAATATCGGGCAAATCATTATGCTTGCTGCGATAATGATAATAATCTGTGGAATTGGTGGCTAGCACAAAATCGAACTCCACATCTGGAAATTTTTGGCACAAAAAGCGCGTGTAATGCTCTAAGAGATCGTTGCCCCAAAGAGCCACCGTTACCTTTTCCTTGCCCTTATTAGTACTGGTCTGCTTGGCTTCTTTCCCACAGCCAGCCAGGCAAAGTACTAGCAAAAGCATGCCTAACAACAAAAACAATATTCTTCTCATATTATCCATTCCCTCTTCACCGAAATTTTAAAAGTTTTTCAAAAATATAATATCGTTAAAGCAGCCTATTAACTAGCTTTAGCTAAGTTTTTTCGAAAAAAGTAGTAAAATCTCCATCAAAGATATTTTTTAAAAGTTTTACATATTTACAGTATAACACAAAAGTGAAGGCTATTCAACCTATATCGCCCCTTGTCATTTTTTGATGAAGATTACTTTCTGCCATCTGGTTTATTGAAAAGCTATTAGATAACGCCAATGGTTTAAGAAACTTTGCAAGCGAATTGGTAGCTGCTTCTTTTGTTAGGAAGGCACCTTCATTGACACATGTTTAATACATATGATATATTATTAAATTATAAGAATAAGCCAAGAACTTTTAAAGAGATAATTAGAATGTTAGGGCAGCAGGGTTGGTATTTAGTAATCCAAAACGGCAGTCATAGGCAATACAAACATCCTTCAAAAAAGCCGTATAACAATTGCTGCGCATCAATGGAGAATCTGAATCACGATGAAAAAAATAGCTATTTACTATTCCCCGGTGGGGGCTATTCAATTAGAATACGAGGATGGCGTGGTCACAGCGTTGAAAAGTGCTGAAGCTGGCGCTAAAGGCGAGCCACTAAGCGCGCTGGCGGAGCTGGTCTTTCGCCAGCTAGACGAATACTTCGCCGGAACGCGCACGGAATTTGCTTTTCCCTATCGCTTGCACGGCACTCCATTTCAGGAAAAGGTTTGGGAGGCGTTGCGGCAGATTCCCTATGGCGAAACGCGCAGCTATAAGGATATTGCCGAAGCCATTGGCCATCCCAAGGCCTATCGTGCTGTGGGCATGGCAAATAATGCTAACCCTATTTTTATTGCCATCCCCTGCCATCGCGTTATCGGCGCCAATGGTTCGCTGGTAGGATACGGCGGCGGTTTGGAGATGAAAAAGGCGCTGCTCGAGTTGGAGAAGAAATTTCTTAGGCAGGTAAAAGAGCGTAAAAATTGCACAGAACTCCATAAATGAAGGAGTATCTATGCTCCACCACAGCCAGTACATGTGATCATTACCATCATCTCACTGGCTTCACTGT
>CAMFET010000083.1 GCA_945949475.1 uncultured Phascolarctobacterium sp. | reverse complement strand
TGATGGCGTGCAAAAGGCCGGTGTGGCGAATGGAAAGGCTGGCGTCTAATTGGGAGGTGCTCATTTCCGTCAGATAGTCAGTTATTTCGCGCTCCAAGGAGTCCACCACGGGCTCGTGCTCAAGAACGTATTTCACCTTTTCGGCGTCATAATTTTGGAGTGCTTCCATGCTTTGACGCACGTCCTCGCGGGCCTGGTTACCCATGCGCACAACCTCTTTCACGGCTAAGCTCAGGCCGATGGAGGGGGTGCTGAGCATGGCTTTGTCTAAATATACAGGACGCAGCGAAATGCCCTCGGCATCACCGGGCACAAGGCGTTGGATAAGCTTGATGAAGGGATCGACAAAGGGCATGAAGAGCAGGGTGTTGATAATATTGAAGGCGGAGTGAGCATTAGCGATTTGACGTGCGATATCGCCAGCCGGGGAAACAAGCATGACGATTTTGATGAACCAGTGCATAAAAAGCACGAAGATAATGCTGCCGATGACGTTGAACATAACGTGGGCTACAGCCACGCGCCGGGCAGTTAAATTGGCGCGCAAGGAGGCCAGCACTGCGGTGATACAGGTGCCGATGTTGTCACCTAAGAGCACCGGAATTGCGCCCTCGAGCGGAATGAGGCCCTGGCCAGCCATGGCAATCAAAATACCGATGGTGGCACTACTGGATTGGATGAGCACGGTCATCACTGTACCGATGAAGATGCCCAGCAAGGGATTGCTGGAAAAATGGCCGATGAAGTCCACAAAGCCAGGATAAGCTCTGAGCGGCATCACTGCCTTGCCCATCATGTCCATGCCCAGCATGAGGATACCAAAGCCTAAAATAACCTGACCAAGATACTTGCCGCGGGCACGCTTGGCCAAAAGCTGCATCAAAAAGCCGATGAAAATGAGCACGGTGATATAATTGGAGAGCTTAAAGGCGATTAATTGAGCAGTCATGGTAGTGCCCACGTTGGCGCCCATGATGATGCCAAAGCCCTGCTTCAGTGTTAAAAGACCTGCGTTTACCAAACCAACGGTCATAACCGTGGTGGCGCCACTGGCCTGAAGCACGGCAGTGACCACGGCACCGAGCAGGATGCCCATAGCCAAAACACCGGTCATAGCCTCTAAAATCTTTTGCAACTTGGCACCGGCCGCCTTTTGCAAGCCATCACCCATGAGCTGCATGCCATACATAAATAAAGCAATGCCGCCTAAAAAGCCTAAAAAGTAAACTAACATACTCCACACTCCGTCCCTAGTTTTATTAAGTAATTGTAAAATCAAATTTTACTTATATTATACATTAAAAAGGGATGTGCGTAAAATAAATCTGCTCTTTTTGCGCAAAAAAACTACACCGCATGCTTGCGTAGCCATGCGGTGTAGTTAAGGAGAGGTGTATGATGAAAAGATATGTTTAGGGGGAGTTAGGGAAGTTGCCTTTGCGTGCTTGGTGGCTTCTTCCTTGGCTCAAGTATATTGTAGCAAATTGTTATGGCTAAAGTACGACTAACGAGTAACGAATTTGTGAAATGTTTAAAATTTAGCGAGGGCTTTCCAGGAGCAAAGCAAAACCGCCGAGAAGCTCGGCGGTGGTTAATTAGTACGCTTACTAAAAGCTTATTTCAGGATTACGTTTAAGAAGGCCTTAAGGCGGTCATTAGTGGGATTCTCGAAAATCTCGGCCGGGGTGCCCTGAGCCTGCACCCGACCATCGGCCATAAAGACTACCTTCGTAGCAACCTCTTTAGCAAAGCCCATTTCGTGGGTTACCACAACCATGGTCATTTTTTCTTCAGCCAGCTCCCGCATAGTCTTTAAAACCTCGCCGGTAAGCTCCGGGTCGAGGGAGGAGGTGGGCTCGTCAAAGAGCATAATGGCAGGCTTCATAGCCAGCGCTCTGGCGATAGCTACGCGCTGCTGCTGGCCGCCGCTCAGCTTGCGCGGATATTCATCGCGCTTGTCGCTCAAGCCAACCTTGGCAAGCAGTGCTTCTGCTTCCTTAATGACGGTGGCCTTGTCGCGCTTTTGCACGTTCACAGGCGCTTCGATGAGGTTTTCCAAAACAGTCATATGGGGGAACAGGTTAAATTGCTGGAACACCATGCCCATTTTGCAGGCAATGCGGCGCACATCATTTTTGTTGACATATTCTGTGCCGGTAGCGGTTTCAGTGCATAGCGCCTCGCCATCAATGATAACACTGCCCTTATCGATGGTCTCAAGCTTATTCAGGCAGCGCAGCAGCGTGCTTTTGCCGCCGCCGGAGGGACCGATGACGGCAACTACTTCGCCCTCGTTAACCTCCAAATCGATGCCCTTCAAGACCTCTAATTTATTAAATTTTTTCCAGATATTCTGTGCTTTAATTTTATTCATTGTCGTCCTCCTGTGGCGGCTAGGCAGTCGCCCTTAGCTAGTGCTGTGTTCTGTTTACTGATCATATTTGGAGAAATGCTTTTCCAGACGTTCAAAAATCACGGTCAAGATCAGGGTAGCAAACAGATAGAAGCAGCCTGCTACGATAAAGGGGGTGATGTTAAAGTCGCGTTGTACGAGGTTGCGGGCGGTGCGCATCAAATCGTTCATAGCTAAAACGTAAACCAAAGAGGTATCCTTTACCAAGGTAATGGTTTCGTTGCTGATGGGCGGCAAAATGATACGAATAACCTGCGGCAACACAATGCGGCGCATGGTTTGCACGTAGTTCATGCCCAGGGTGTGAGCGGCTTCGTATTGGCCTTTAGGAATGGCCTGAATGCCAGCGCGGAAGATTTCGCAGAAATAAGCAGCGTAGTTCAAAACGAAGGCTACTGCTGCTGATTCAAAGTCCGGCAGGCGAATACCCACGGAGGGTAGCACGAAGTAAACAAAGAAAATTTGCAGCATCAGCGGGCTGCCACGCATAATCCATACATAAAAGCCGATAATTTTTTGCAATGGCTTGATGCTGGAAACACGGCCTAGGCTCAAAAGTACGCCTAAGGGAATGCTCAAAACAATCGTAATCAAGAATACCTGGGCTGATACAGCACAGCCGTCAAGCATCTGAGGAATAATCTTTAAAACGTAATCCATAATTCTCTCCATCTTCATCATAGTATTAGTGCCAAAGCTTTTGCTCAAGCACAAGCTTACTTTATTGTATCACTTTGCTAAAGCATTGACAAGCAAAAAGCGGTGGAGTTTAGAAAAGTATTCTAGTTAGTGGTAAAAAGGCAAAAAAGTAAGGGCCGAACTGCTTCGGCCCTTGAATACTTTAAGCTTAGTATTTAATAATGTCAGCGCCCATCCATTTTTCGGAAATCTTTTTGCAGGTGCCGTCCTTCTTCATTTCGTCCATAACCTTGTCAATGCGTTGCAGGAATTCCTTGTCGTCCTTGCGGAAAGCAATACCAACAACTTCTTCACCCATGTTTTCTTCCAAAATGGTGTATTGACCGGGTTTCTTCTTGTCATAGTAGCCACGAGCCAAAACGGCGTCAACGATGGCAGCATCTACACGCTTGTTGTCCAGCTCCAGATAAATAGCTGCGAAGTCAGGATATTTACGATAATCAGCCAAGGAGTCCTTCAATTCCTTGTTTTTCGGCAGCTCCATCAGATAGGAGCCGGTGGAATCGTCTTGTACAGCAACTCTCTTACCCTTTAAGTCAGCAATCTTTTTAATGGGAGAGCCTTTGGGAACAACAATCAATTGGGAGTTAATCAGGTAAGGCTTGGACAGGCCATAAACCTTTTCACGTTCCGGGTTGATGGTGAAGCAGTTCCAAATAGCGTCAATGCGTTTGGATTTGAGTTCAGCTTCTTTAGCGCCCCAATCGATGGGCTTGAATTCAACTTCCATGTTCAGGCGTTTGCAGGCTTCGCGAGCCAAATCAATGTCCATGCCAACGATTTCGTTCTTTTCGTTACGGAAGCCCATGGGAGCAAAGTTGTCGTCCAGACCAATAACGATTTTTTTCGGGCCGCTGCTACCGCAACCGGCAACCATCATAATCATCATCATGAGACCCATGAGTAATACTAATAATTTTTTCATTATACACACCTCTTAACTAAAAATTCTGCTTTAAACAAGCATTGCTAATGAGTACATTCATATTATACTTTAGCGTAGTAAATTTGTAAAGTGCTAATGTGAAAAATTTTTGAGTTTTTTTGTTAAAAGCACGCAAAAAAAGAACGCCAGCAGCTGACTGGCGTTCTAAATTAGTCTATTTGTGTTTATTTTTTGAGCAAGCTGCCCAAAATGCCACGTGCTAAAGAGCTGGCGATGGTGCGGCCAAAGGTTTGCAGCGCACTGGTGGCCACCTTTTCGATAACGCTGGGTGGCTCCTTGGCAGTGCGGGTGCTGCGGCTGCTCGTAGTGCGACCGGAGGTGCTGCGAGTGGAAGTGCGCGGCGCGTTGCGACGGATTTCGTCGCGCAGGCTGCCACTGTTTTGCTCGGGCTCCTCATCCTCGTATTCAGGCTCAGCCTCGGCGGCAGCGGCTTGCTGAGCGCGCTTTTGCAAAATTTCGTAAGCAGATTCGCGGTCGATAGCCTTGGCATATTTTGTATGCAGCGGCGTTTCCTGAATCGCCTGACGGCGCACCTCGTCGGAGCAGGTACCCAGATAGCTGCGCGGCGGCATTACATACGCGCGCTGTACCATGGTGGGCACGCCTTCCTCGTCCAGCAGGGATACCAAAACCTCGCCGGTGCCCAGCTCGCCTAAAGCGGCCTCTGCATTCAAGTCAGGGTTGGGGCGGAAGGCTTGCGCTGCGGCCTTCAGGCCCTTGCGCTCCTTCGGAGTATAAGCGCGCAGCGCGTGCTGCAGCTTGTTGCCCAATTGCGCCAAAACACTGTCGGGAATATCCGCGGGCTGTTGGGTAATAAAGTAAATACCAATGCCCTTGGAGCGAATTAAGCGCACAATTTGCTCCACCTTGTCCAACAGGGAGCGGGGAGCATCCTTAAAGATAAGATGTGCTTCGTCAAAGAAGAAGACCATCTTAGGCTTGTTCAAATCTCCTGCCTCCGGCATCATTTCGTATAGCTCGGAGAGCATCCACAGGAGGAAGGTGGAATAGAGCAGGGGGTTTTGGAA